>CAYPYM010000170.1:0-6729 GCA_964414435.1 uncultured Ignavibacteriales bacterium
TCTTCCATCTCGCCGGCGCGGATGAATGACTGCATGAACCGCCCCTGATCGAGCGCCGGCATCAGCTCGGTGACAATCCGCCCGCCGAGATACAGCCCACCGGTGGTGACGCCGCGCAGAGCCAGATTCGACGCTTCCCCGGCGAATACCTGCACGAACAGATTGATCGTCTCGACCGCAATCGCATCTTTCCCCGACAGGGCGTTCTCGATGATCCGCGTCGGAACATCATCACTCGTCTTGAACCAGTCGGGTTGCTGGGCGTCGTTGTAGTCGAGGAAAAACTGATAGATCCGGACGAGACCCTCACGGCTGACCACGTCGCCGATCTCGACCAGTTCCCGCTCGGCGTAGAGGTACTGCCACAGCTCGGCCTCGAGCTGCGAGCCCGGTCCAAACCCGGTGTGTCCGCCGGCGGTCGTGAAAGTCGCGTAGCGGCCGCTGTCGTGCACCATGAGCGCCTCGCACAGGGTGTCGTCGACCGCCATCAGGCCGCGGTTACCCGTGGGCACGGCCGTCCCTTCGCTGATCGTGAACAGCTGCTCCGACTTCAACTCGAAGATGCCCTGCGCCGCGGCGATGTGTTCGTTGACCAGCCTCAGACTGCTGAAGCCGAACCGCCGGGCGACGTCAGCGCCGCTGATAGCCCAGGGGAGATATTTTGAGGAGACATCGTTGCCGGAGACCGGCCCGCTCACGGCGAAACAGGCCACCGTTCCTTTGGCTTCCTGTTTGCGGAGATAGCGCTGAAGGATAGTCTCGAAGCTGTCGAAGTCGCGGGTGTCGAATTTTGCACGGTCATGCAGCTCAAAGCCGCCGTTCCGTCGTACGACCGACGCCAACCGGGTTGTCCGCGGATTGATGTATCCGGCAAACATGCTTTACTCCGACCTCACTTCCCCACGATTCGCCCGGCCGGCCGCCTCCGACTGCACGGTCAGACCAGGATCTTCCGTATCCGCTCCGCCACGGCGTCGGCATCGATACCGAGCAGCTTGAACAGCTCGGCCGGCTTGCCCGACGAGGCGTAATCCGTGACGCCCATCCGGGTCAACGTCACCCGCGCGCCGGCCTCGAACAAGGCCGCCGAGAGCGCAGTCCCGAGACCGGTCTTCACGTTGTGATCTTCGAGCACGACCAGGTGGTCATACGACGCCAGCATCTGGAGATCGTCGGGATCCAGGTCGCTCCAGTCGCTGACACTGATCAGGCTGACCCAGGCACCCTCGGCGTTGAGTTTCTCCCACGCCTCCAAAGCGATCCAGGCCATGTTGCCGGCCGTCACCAGCGCGAGCTTCTCTCCGCGGCGAATGACATCCATCCGGCCGTAGCGGTATTCGTAATCGTCACCGAAGAACGGCTTGCCCTCGGTGTCGGTGATAATCGGACATTTCGACCGACCCATGAAGACGGCGTAGTTGCCCGGCTGCGCCAGCACCCAGCGCGTGATCCGGTCAGTCTGGTTCGGATCAGCCGGCGTGATCACTTTCCAGCCGAAGGTCGAGTTGAACAGCGCGAAGTAATCGATACACTGGTGGGTCTTGCCATCCTCGCCGACCTGCACCCCGGTGTGCGTGCAGAAGAGTTTCAGATTCGTGTGATTGATATCGTTCAGGCGCGCCTGGTTGTAGGTCTCGTCGACGCCGAATGCGCCGAAATCAGCCCAGATCGAAAGCGCGTTCTCCGATGACAGCGCACCGGCGGCAGCCGCGGTCGAGTGTTCGGTGATGCCGAACTGGAAGAAGTTGTCGGGATACTTCGCCCCGAACTTGGCTGTCTTCACCGAGCCGGCCAGATCGCAGTCGAACACGGCCATCGTGAAATCCTCGCGCGGCATATTGAGATCAGCGACCGAGACGAGGGCGTTCCCCCAGGCGGAGCGATTATCTATTTTGGTTTCAACCGAATAGGTCGTCGGCGCACCGGTTTCCACCAGCGGGGCGGGCAGCGCCGGGCGCTCGAACATCGGCGGCGGCCCCTGTTTGCGCAACGAGATCAGACCTTCGACATCATCGTCGGAAAGACCGAGCTGGGCGAGCGCCTCGCCGAGCATTTCGCGCTTGACCGGGGCGCCGTGGTAGCCTTCGTCATTCTCCATAAACGCAACGCCCTTACCCATCGTCGTCCGAGCAAGGATGACCACCGGTGCGCCTTCGTTGAGCGTGGCGCGGCGCAGTTCGGCGTAAATCTGATTGAGATCGTGGCCGTCGATTTCGATCACCTGCCACCCGTCGGCCTCCCATTCGGCCGGGAGGTTCTGCGGCATGATGTCGCGGGTGCGACCGGAAATCTGAAGGCGGTTGTAGTCGATTATCGCGGTCAGGCGGGATAGCTGATACTTGGCGGCGATCCGGCGCGATTCGGCGATTTGGCCCTTTTGCTGCTCGCCGTCACCCATGAGCACGTAGGTGTGAAAGTCAAGGCCCGAGAGCCGGGCATACAGGGCCTTGCCGATACCGACCGCCAGCCCCTGGCCGAGATTGCCGGTGTCCCATTCGATGCCGGGAACGGTGCGTTCCACGTGCCCCTCGAACGGTGAACCGCCCTGACGGAAACCGTGCAGCACCGGGGCGATCTCGAAAAATCCGGCGGCGGCCAGCGCCGAGTACGCTCCCGGCGAAGTGTGCCCGTGCGACACGATCACCCGATCGCGGTCGTCGCGCCACGGGCTTTTGGGATCGAGCATCGCCATGTTGTAGAGCATCAGGTAGAATTCGATCGATGACATCGAGCCGCCGGGGTGCCCCGAGCCGGCGATGGTCGTCATCTTGAGAATGTGTCCCCGCGCCTGGCGGGCCATTTCGGTCAACCGGCTGTGCCACTCCGCGGGAAGCGCGCTTTCGGTGAATCCGCGCCACGAATCAAACGGCGCTTTGTCTTTGGTGTTGAGCTTACCCAAGAATTGCATGGACGACATCAGTGAACTCCTTCAGTCCTTTGGCGGGATTACCGTCGATG
Organism: uncultured Ignavibacteriales bacterium; assembly: GCA_964414435.1. Lineage (GTDB taxonomy): Bacteria > Zixibacteria > MSB-5A5 > GN15 > FEB-12 > JAGNLV01. The sequence continues at coordinate 2,959 of CAYPYM010000170.1, forward strand.
GCAAACACGAGCGTGGGGAGCTTCCGGCTCACCAGCGCCCGGACATCGCCGATCGCCTGAGCGGCGACCAGCAGCCCGAAGTCATAAAAGCGACCGGGAATGTCGAGATGCTCGTAATCGGCCTGGACGAACACGATGAATCGTCCCGCGGCCGGTCCCCCCTTGTACAATTGCCCGATCGAATGCAGATAGCGCGGACCGTACCCGCGCAGAGTCGCCGTCTTGTATCGACGGCGCACCGTCTCCCGCAGCTCACCGAGGGCTTTCTCGGTGGCGCGGTCTTCCTTGAGATAATTCAGGAAGGTGCAGTATTCCGGCTTTTTCAGCCCGGAGAAAAACTTCGTCAGGAGCTTCTTGAGATCGGCGATCTCCGAAAGCTGATACTTTTTCTTGCCGCCGTACGAGAGCAGCGACAGCTTCTTGTACTTTGCAGCCGGGGTCATGTCGGCGAACTGGCCCGATTCACGATACGCTTCAAGAATGCGGCTGGTGTTCTCCTTGCTCTCGGTCACATTCGGTTCGTCGAACGGATTGATGCCGAGGTGATAGCCGGCCAGCGCCGTCGCCGCCTCCCACAGCACGAACTGCCCGCCGACCTGGGCCTCGTTGCCGATCCCGATTTCGACCACCGGGAAGCCCTTCTTCTTGAGCGCGGCGATCTCCTTCGGCTCGAGCGGCGGACGCTCCCACGTCAGTTGCAGCGTCACGAACACCCGATCGTTGGCGTAGCTCTTGATCTCGCCGAACGGCTCGCCTTCGATCGGGACAATTCCCTTCCCTTTTTTTCCGGTCGATTCGGCGATGAGCTGCTCGATCCACGGCACGAGGGGAGCGGTGTGTTTCGACGGGACGAACGTCAGTTTGTCGGCGCCGGCGGTGGCCGCCGCCGCGATCAGCGACCCCAGGGCGATCGCCGGATTCATTTCGCCCTCGCGCGTGCGCACCAGACGCTCCATCGCCGCGGCGTCCGATACGAGCGCAGTCAGATCGGCCCCGGCGTAGTAGCCCGGCACCATGCCGAAATAGGAAAGCGCCGAATACCGCCCGCCGATATCGGCCGGATTGAGATAGATCTTCCGGAATTCCTCGCCTCGGGCGAACTGGTGAAGGCCGCTGCCGCGGTCGGTGATGGCGATGAACTGGCGGCCCGGCCGGGTGAACCCCGCCCGCTCCAGCTCACCCATGAAATACATCATCTGCGAGCGGGTTTCGACCGTCGAACCGGACTTCGACGACACGATAAACAGCGTCGTATTGAGATTGACGTTGCGCCGAATCGCCTTGACCGCCTTGGGTGAGGTCGAATCGAGCACCTCGAACGACACCAGTTGCTCGTGTCCGCCGAACATCTGACCGAGCAGTTCGGGACAGAGCGATGATCCCCCCATGCCCATCAGGACGACATGCTTGAATCCGGCGCGGATCAGGTCCTTGCCGAACGATTCGATACTCGGCACGTAGCGGCGCATCCGCGTCGCTATGTCGACCCAGCCGAGCCGGTGACGGATCAGCGCCTGCTCGGTGGAGCGGCGGGTGAACACCGTCGCATCGCGTTCCATGATGCGGGCCATGGCGTTGCTTCGCTCGGCCCGGGCGACCGCCCGCTCGTACAGGGTCGCGAACCGACCGCTCGAGATCGAAAAGAAATCGGGTCTCATGCTGATACTGTTCCCTCAATCACGTCCGTGAATGTCCGTGTGTCGAGATCGCCTGCGTCGGCCGCTCCGAGCGCGTGTCCAACCTCGTCTTCCGCGACCGGATAATCGTTTTTCGCCATGCGGCAATTTATAACGATCCCCCGTTCACCGCAAACGAATATTGCCCCACCCTGCACATACGGGCAGTTCAGGTTTCCTTCGATTCGTCGCGCTCGCGCCGTTTTCGCTCGTTGTCGAGCACGATTCGGGCGTTGCGAGCAAGTCCGTCGAGCCGCGGCCGCGTCAGCGGCGTACCGGCGGTGAGTTTGAGGAACTGTGCGCGCGTTTCCATCCGCAAAACCCGATGGGCGTCGACAAACTCCCCCACCCCGGCCCCCGGCAGCAGTTCCTGGTGGTGGGTCGGCCTGGCCCGGCGGTTGTACGGGCAGACCTGCTGGCAAATGTCGCATCCGAAAATCAACGCTCCCATTTTGTGCTGAAGTTCCTCGGTGATGTCACTCGGACGTTCGATTGTCAGGTAGGAAATGCAGCGCGCTGAGTCAATCTCGGCGTCGCCCACGATCGCACCGGTCGGGCAGGCTTGCTGACACAGCGTGCAGTCACCGCAGGCGCCGTGGTTGCCGCCGTAAGGCGGGTCGGGGGCCAATTCCACCGAGGTGAGTATTTCGGAAAGGAAAAAGTAGGATCCAAACGTGCGGTTGATGAGCATCGAGTTTTTCCCGATAAACCCCAGCCCGGCCTTCGCGGCGTAGGCCCGTTCGAGCATCGGGCCGTAGTCGACATACCAGTAGAAGTCGTGCTTCGCCGGGGCGACGGATTCTTCAAGCTTGTGAATGAGATGCAGGGTCATCCGCCGGATCACCTTGTGGTAGTCGCGCCCGCGAGCGTAACGGGAAACGCGCCCGTGACCGTCGGGGCGAGGCTTCGTGTTCGGGTTGTAGTAGTTGACCCCGAGCATGATGACACTCTTCACCGATTCGAGCAGTTGGCGGGGGTCGGTGCGACGGTCGGCGGAGCGCGCCAGCCACTCCATCTCGGCGTGATGGCCGCTGTCCAGCCACCGTAAGAACCGTTCACGCGCCTCGGGGATGATCGCCGGCGTGGTAATGCCGCCGAGATCGAACCCGGCGGCCGAAGCGAGGCGTTTGACGATATCAGGGGTCAGCATACTACAGCAGATACGGCAATTTCACGGCGCGGCGCAAGCGGAGGGAATCACAAAAAAAGGCGGGCCGCAACGACCCGCCTTGTAACGTACGATGCCATGCGATGCTACTTCTTCACCTCTTCCATGAGGTAGTGGTGCATCGCCTTGGCCGCGGTCTTGCCCGCGCCGGCCGCCAGAATCACGGTTGCGCCGCCGGTCACGATATCGCCGCCGGCGTACACGCCCTTGCGCGAGGTCTGCATCGTTTCCGGATTGACCACGATATTCTGCCACCGGTTGGTCTCGAGACCGGGGGTGGTCTGCGGGATCAGCGGGTTGGACCCGTTGCCGATCGCCACCACCACGAGATCGACTTCCATCGTGTAGTTGGAGCCCTCGATCGGGAGCGGGCGACGGCGTCCCGACGCATCCGGCTCGCCGAGCTGCATCTTGATACACTCCATCGCCTTTACCCGGTTGTGTTCGTCACCCATAAACCTGATCGGGGTGGTCAGCAAATGGAACTGGACGCCTTCCTGCATGGCGTGATGGATCTCGTCTTTTCTGGCCGGCATTTCGAATTCCGACCGGCGGTAGACGATGTAGGCGTTTTCGGCGCCGAGCCGGAGCGAGGTGCGGACCGCGTCCATCGCGGTGTTGCCCCCGCCGAGCACGGCGACATTCTTGCCGCGGATAATCGGCGTGTCGTAATTGCCCTCGTCGAACGCCCGCATCAGGTTCGAACGGGTCAGGTACTCGTTGGCCGAGTAAACACCGATCAGGTTCTCGCCTTCGATCCCCATGAAACTCGGCAGACCGGCGCCGGTGCCGATAAAGACGGCATCGAAACCCTGCTCGAACAGCTCGTCGATCGTATCCATCTTGCCGATCACGGTCGAATTCTCGAACTTGACGCCGAGATCGCGAAGGTAATCGCACTCCGATTGCACGATCGCTTTCGGCAGA
>CAYPYM010000171.1:0-6716 GCA_964414435.1 uncultured Ignavibacteriales bacterium
GATCTGGGGCTCGACCTTCTTCATCGTCAAAGACGCCCTGAGCAGTGTCGATGCCGTCACGATGGTCGGCTACCGCTTTCTCATCGCCGGCGGTGTACTGGCGGTATACCTGGTCCTGTCGGGGAGAGACCTCAAGCACGGCTGGGGCGCCTCGGCGTTTCTTGCCATCATCCTCTGGCTGCTCTATGTCCCGCAGACGCTCGGCCTCAATTACACGACCGCGTCCAACTCCGGCTTCATCACCGGGCTCTTCGTGGCGTTCGTACCGCTCTTCCTGAAAACTATCTTCAAGCGTAACCCGACGCTTACGGAATTGATCGCGTCGGCCATTTCACTTTTCGGACTCTGGATCCTGACTGGCGGAATGCACTACGTCAATGTCGGCGACCTGCTTACCCTTCTCACCGCCATGATGTATGCCCTTCATTTGCTCTTCGCCGACAAATACATGAAGCGCGGAGTGGACCCGTTCGTATTCAGTTGTCAGCAATTCCTGATCGTGGGGATACTGAGTCTGGTAGTGACCGGAGTGACCGGACGACCGTTTGCGGTTACATCGACCTCGGGCTGGGTGGTGATCGTATTCCTGGCCCTGCTGCCGACCCTGTCGGCCTTTGTGATTCAGATGGTCGCGCAGAAGACGGTGTCGCCGCTGCGCGTCACCCTGATCTTCGCCCTCGAGCCGGTGTTTGCCGGTCTCTTCGCGTGGACTGTCGGTGGCGAGCCGTTTGTCACCCGCCGCGCCCTCGGCGGCCTGCTCGTTTTCATCGCGCTGATCGTCTCCGGACTGCCCGATCCGCGCGCGCGAAAGGCACGCGCGGCTGTCGAGAAGGCGGCTACTTGAGCAACAGCATCTTCCGGCTGGCCCGACGGTCGCCTGCTTCCAAACGGTACAGATAAATCCCCGTCGCCACCTGCCGTCCCGATCCGTTCCGACCGTCCCACGCGACCGAATGTCTTCCGGCCGTTCGATGCCCGTCCACCAGCACTCGCACCTCCTGACCAAGCAGGTTAAAGATGGTCAGGCGCACCTCGGCACCCCGGTCGAGCGAGAAATCGATTCGTGTCGTGGGATTGAACGGGTTGGGGTAGTTCTGCGCCAGCGCGAACGAATAAGGGAGAGTCGGGTCGGGATCATCAACCGACGTCGCCTGATTGGTCACATCGTTGACCGCCTGTCGCAGCGCGACGACCGCGGCCTCGTGATCGAAGCATGTCAGCGGCAGCTCGAACCAGACGTATGAATAGTCCTGCCCGATGTGCCGCCAGGCCACCGGCTGACCTTCGTGATCGGGCGTGTCGTCCCGGGAATCATAGGTGTAGAGGACCTCCGCGGCGCCCGCCTTGACGTCGGCAAACGATGAGGCGTACACGCCCGTCGCCGGCAGGTTCGGTATCGATGAATGCCCGACCGTCGCGGCCGAATCCCAGACAAGGTCCGGGTACTCAGAGGTCGTGCTGTGCGCCCCGACCAGGTCGCAGGTGAGCACGGTGGCGATCGGTACCGTCGCCGTCGCCGTGCGGGAGGATATGTCAAAGACGGTATCGTACGAGTCGTTGTAACCCGGGTTGTCGCTCAGGAAGGTCGTTGTTTCCTCGTAGCTCGCCATGTTGCCGAACCGTCCGAACACGACCAGCTTGCCCCCGATCGACACGTACCAGGCGAGCGTGTCGAGGAACGGCAGCGTCGCGCTGAAGGCAAAGGGATCACCGGGCGTCTCGCTGCCGATCACCACCGTTTCGTACGAAATGAGATCGTCGAGCAGCAACCGGGTCGGATTGGTCGCCGGTGTGTTGGTGTAGATCGTGTCGGAACGATAGTCGACATTGCTCCCGGTCAGCGCCTCGCGCAGAAACGCCCCGGTGCGTTGTTCGTCGCTCCACGTATCGGTGGCCTTGGTGCGGTTCACGGCGAGAATCCGCGTCGGTTCCAGCGTCGCCGCCCGGACCGCCGGCCGGACCACCGCCAGCGTGTCGGACATGTTGGCGTCGTGATCGACCGCCGCCACCCGGTACTCATGGTAGTCGGTCCCGATCGATAGATCGCTGTCAATATAGATTCCATCGCCGACGGTGCTCAGCATCTGGCCGTCGCGAATCACCGCATAATGATCAAAATCGAGTTCGGTGTTGGTGGCGTCCCAGCTCAGGCGGATAGCCTGATACGCCGGCAGCACGGTGAAATTCTGCGGCGGGCGGGGCGTGTTATACGGCGTCCCGGTCATCTGCGGCGCCGTGATCGAAATGACTCCGTCAAGATCAACCGTCCGCACCTCGACCGTGTACGTGACTCCCTCGACGAGTCCTTCGATCAAATAGGTTGAGTCACCTACGGGAAGATCGACCCAGCCGCTGTCAGCCGAAGCGTCGTGGCTGTCCCAGTAAACTCGATAGAAGGCGATATTGGCGGCGGTCGTCGGCGTCCACTCGGCCCACAGCGCCTGCCCGTCGCCGTTATCGCGCACCGAGATCGACGTCACCGGTGCCGGCGCCGTGGCCGCGGTGTAAAGCGTCGCGATTGTCGCTTTCACCATGCGCGTCATATAGGGAAAACTGATATGAGCGATATTGTCGGTCGGCTGATGGTACTCGGTCGAGAAGATGCCCTCCTGGACAAATACCACCGGTATCCCGATCTCCTGAAACGGAAGATGGTCCGACGCCGTCGATCCTCCGAGTGCCCCCTGGATCCCCACCTGCGGTCCGGCGAGCCGATTCCACAGCTGGGCGAGGCAGTTATCGCCGCCGTAGTACAGGTTGGCCGAGTCGGTGTTCTGGTAATGCCCGATCATGTCGGGATTGAACATGAACACGATGTCGTCGCCGCGCGCCACGGCATCGTCGCGGTAATGGTACGATCCCCACATCCACGACTCCTCCGAGTCGAACCCAACGAAAATCACCGTCATCGGCAGGTCGACATCGGCCAGCACCCGCGCCGCCTCGAGTACGCAGCAGGTGCCTGAGCTGTTGTCATCCGCACCGGGCGCGTCTGGGACGGCATCGAAATGCGCGCCAATCACGATCTGCTTCTCCGGCGCTACCGTCCCCGGCTTCACCGCGATTACGTTGTAGCTCTGGCAGGGAACCCGGTCCCACAACTGGCTGCCGGTAAACGGATCGATCATGACCGAGTCGTATCCGAACGACTGAAACTTGTCGACCAGCCAGTCGCGCGCCGCGTAGTTGGAATCGGTGCCGGTCAGCCGGCCGTGGAATGCATCCAGTCGCGTGAGCCACGCGGTCAGCGTATCCTGGCTGACCCGCGCTGTCAGCGAATCGATTATGTCGGTCACGCTCGCTGGAAGGCCGGGCAGTTCGCTCGGTTCGTAGTACTCGACTACCGGGGACTGATCGCGAAGCGGGAAGAGATCGGCGTGTCGATCGGACAGGGCCGTTTCGATCCGGCCCACCCGGAGAAGCCGAAGGCCGCCCTGCTCGAACAGCACCTCGTAGCGCTCGGCATTGCGACGGTCGCGCCGGCGATCAATCGCAATTTCGGAGCGCGTCACGTCCGATGCGATCAGCCGGGCGTCCAGTCCGACATCGAGCAGCGCCGCGGAGACTCTGGCGTCGGCGAGAATCAGATAGCCCCCCCGGGTGCTCATGAGCACATCCGCATTCGACTGCCGCAGGGCCGCCGCATCCTTGTGGCTGTGCAGTAACACCTCGTAGAGATCGGCGCTCCGCGCCCGGCCGGCGGCTGCCGTAACCAGAGCCGCGGCAATGAGTAGCAGCAAACGGGATAACTTCATCGTGACCTCCTCACCCTAACAACGACCGATGAGCCACTGTATCTAATATACGGGGCTACATAGCCGATGCCCACCTCTTTCGCCGCCGGGCAAGTTCTGCCCCCAAGGTGCCGGCCGAAAATTAGTGGACAGCCCCGGACCGCATGCCGTCATTGGTTTGGCAACAAGGAAACACCCAAGGAGCAGCCGTGATTCAGGTTTTCGGAACCCCCAAATGCAAGGACACGCGCAAAGCCGAGCGCTTTTTCAAGGAGCGGCGAATCCGCATCCAGTTTATCGATCTGCGCGAAAAAGCCATTAGCCGCGGCGAACTGAACAGCATCCGCCAATCCATTCCGATCGAAGATCTGATCGATACCGAGGGGCGCGAATACGAACGCCTGAACCTGAAATACCTCCGCCACGATATCGAGGAAATGCTCCTGACCTACCCGCTCTTGTTCCGCACGCCGATTGTCCGCAACGGCCAACGGGCCGTGATCGGTTACGCCCCCGAGATCTGGAAAGAGATGGCCGACGACCTGAAATAGCCGCCGGCCATACCCGCTACCGCTTTTTCGGTTTGTTCGCCTGGATCGACCGAATCATCATGCCCCAGCGGCGGCTCTCCCGCCGCTGCGCCGCCACATCGCGCCGCCGCGCCTGATAGCGCAGTTCCCGCTGAAGCTTGAGATAGCTGTCGAACCGTTCCGCGGGCAGTTCTCCTGATTCGATCGCTCCCCGCACCGCGCAGCCCGGCTCACTCTGATGGCTGCAATCGTGGAACCGGCAGTGTGCGGCCAACTGCTCCACATCTTCGAATGTCCGGCTCAGGCCGGCCTCGTCCCCCCAGAGCTGAAGCTCACGCATGCCGGGCGTATCAATCACGATCCCGCCCGTCGGCAGCACGATCAGCTCCCGGTGGGTGGTCGTGTGATGGCCCTTGCTCAAGTGATCGCTCACCGCTCCGGTCTTGAGCCGTTCCTCACCGAGGAGGCGGTTGATGAGAGTCGACTTGCCCACGCCCGACGACCCTAGAAAGGCGACCGTTACGCCGGGGCGAAGGTACGCCCGAAGCGTGTCGATCCCATCGCCGTCGACGGCGCTCATGGTGTGCACCGGCGCGCCGCACGCGGCCGCCTCGGCTTCCGCCAGACAGTCCTCGACCCGCTCGCAGAGATCGGCCTTGTTCAGCACGATCACCGGCGAGGCGTTGCTGTCCCAGGCGGTAGTCAGATAACGTTCGAGCCGTCGGACGTTGAAGTCGTCATCGAGTCCGCTCACGAGAAAGACCCGGTCGACATTGGCCGCGACCACCTGCTGCTCCGTTAGCCCGCCGGCGGTCGCGCCCTGGCGGGAGAAGCCGCTTCGGCGGGGAAGAAGGGCATGGACGATCGCCCGGCCCGGCTCCGGCAGCGGTTCGGCCGCGACCCAGTCACCGACCGTCGGACGGCCGCCATCGGTTTCCGCCGCTCGGATCATCCGGCCCGACATGACCGCGTCGAGCTCACCTGTCTCCGCGATCAGTTCGAACCGGTCGCGATGCGGCACCGCCACCCGCGCCGGGATCGCTCGGGGCAAGGCGAGCTGGTCAAAATGCGTTTGAAAATGCTGGTTCCATCCCAGGTTTTCGATATTCATCGTTGATTCTCAATTTCTTTTTGCACGTTCATTGGCGGCTCGACCCGCCTCAGCGGAACCGATCCGCACGGTTCATGCCCCATCGTGCGTTTTCGAATCGGTCGGACCGCCGGCGGCAACGGGTACACCTGCGCCGATACGGACGGACCTGTCCGCACGAATGGGATTCTACAGATTCCGGGATTCAAAGAGAGAACCGCCGGCGTGGTACGCCCGCGGTCGGATGAGGGAATAAACCGGCTGGATGCAGCCGCCAGGGACAAACGCTACAATTGTTCCCTTACCGCCAGACCGCGAGACGCGAATCCGCAATGACCTGTTCAATCTTCTTAGCCATAAACTCCACGTCTCCTGTTTTGAGGGTTGTCACAATATCTTGCCGTTTGTTATCGGCAATCTACCGCCTTTTGGCCATTTGTCAACATGGAAATAGTACGGGAGCCGGGGACATTAGTTGCACGATGGCGGTGGATTCCCGCTGCCGAAAAGATAGGCAACGAGGTAAGTGACATCAGCCACGTTGACCAACCCGTCCGGATCGACACTCCCGTCGACATTCGCCTGATCGGGACAGGGCGGCGCCTGCCCGCCGTTCATCAGGTAGGCCACCAGGAAGGTCAGGTCGCTGATATTCGCCATGCCGCCGCTGCCGTCGGCATCTCCGCGCACCTGACAGCAACACGCGTCACCCACACCGTCATGATTGGCATCGGCCTGGGATGGATTCGGTGTCGTCGGGCAGTTGTCCTCCCACGAGGCAACCCCGTCGCCGTCGGGATCGTCGAGCGTAACCGTCACCGCAAACGAACACATGACCTCGTTACCGGTGCTGTCAGCCGCCGTCGCCGTGACCGTAGTCGTTCCGACCGGGAGGACGCTCCCGGAAGGCGGCTCGACCTCGAATTGAACCAGACCGCAGTTGTCCGCCGCCTCGACCGCATAATCGAGCGTCGCAGTGTAGGCCCCGGAGTCCGTCAAAACCTGCATGTCGCCGGGGCAGGCAAACGTCGGCGGCTCCGCATCCGCCACGATCACGACAAACGTCCCCGCGTCGCTCAATCCGGCCGCGTCGGTCGCGGATGCAGCAATATCGTAAGATCCAATCGGCAGGAATGCTCCGGTGGGAACGGAAACGGTCACGTTCGGCTCGCCGCAGTTGTCTTCCGCGATTACGGTATACTCGACCGTTGCCCCGCACTCGCCCGAATCGTTGTCGAACCGAAGCGTATCGGGCACGGTCAATCGCGGCGGCTGGGTGTCGATCACCGTGACACCGAACGTGCGAAAAGCACTATTCCCGGCGGAATCGAGCGCGAGCGCCGAAACGCCGGACGTGCCGAT
>CAYPYM010000172.1:0-4592 GCA_964414435.1 uncultured Ignavibacteriales bacterium
CAAATCATTCACCGTGCCGTCATAGAAGTGGTCCGCCGTACCATCCTCACCAAGGATCTCGGGATACGCCAGCCGGTTCGGAAGCAGGGGGTAGGCGCCGGCAGCGATCGCCTCAACCATGCTCACCCCAAAGAACTCGTGGAGGGCCGTTGACACGACAATATCCGCCCCGGTCAGTGCCTCAACATAGGCTTCCCGCGACTCCAGAAACCCCCACCGGTCGATTCGGTCCTGCAGTTCGCCCCGGGCCGCCTCGAAGATCCTCGGTGACTCCGCGAACTGCTCCCCGACTACGCTCAATCGAAAGGCGACGCCGTCGTTTTTGAGCCGCATGATAGCCGCGAAGAAGTCGTCGGGGTTCTTGTCGTGCTCCCACCTCGCCGCCCAGAGAATGCGCAACGGCCCCTCGCGCCGGGCAATCGGGCGCGGCGGCATCGGCTCGATCCCTTGCGGACGGACACTCGATTTCGCCCGAACCGATTCCACCGCTTCAACCGGCTGGTAGTCGGGCATTCGTCCCAGGAACGCTCCCATCTCATCCAGGAAGGTTCGGCGGTGGAATTCCGAATTGAACCAGACTGCGTCCGCGGCCAGCGCCGTGGTCAGGTTGGTCAGGGCGAAATGGTAGTCCCGCTCCTGCGGCGAAATGGCCGGGTAGGTCAACTGGTTCTCATGGAAGTAGGCCACGGCCGGAAGGGAGCGAATCGATTCCCCCGCCAGCCCGCGGAACTCGGCCAGGTTGAGCATATCGGAGCAGACGACCAGATCGAATCTCCCGTTCTGGCGCGCGGCTTCCCCGGCCAGTGTGATCGCCCCGTGTCGCATGCGCCATTTCCACTTGTAGCCCGGAAGCCCGAGAATGGCCCAGTCATGGGCAGACTGCCGCCGCCAGCCGTCGAGAAAGGCGCGGTGGCTGCCGCCGTAATATGGCTCCAGCGCCAGAATTCGCATGCTGCTAAGAAAGCACGATTTGGGTGCGGCGTCAACGCCCGCCAGAGATTTTGGAACCGCCACCCGCCCGGCGGCGTTTAAGATTCACAAACAGAGATTAGTTTAGTCCACATCAGGATGGTGTGTCCATGAGTAACCCGTTACGGCCGGCCAGACTTCCGCTGCCCGACCACACCGCCTCGGTTCCCTCGGTCGATCCGCTGGAACTCGCCGCGGAATTGGCCGATGGCCGCGAACTGGTGCTGCTCGACGTTCGCCGGCCCGACGAACGCGCCTTCTGCCGTCTCCCCGACAATGCCTTCATCCCGGTTGACACGCTGCCATACCGCCTCGGAGAACTTTCGTCCGAATCCGAGATAGTCGTCTACTGCCACCACGGCAACCGCAGTGCCTGGGCCACCCTGCTGCTCAGCATCAACGGTTTCCAGAAGGTGCGCAATCTGACCGGTGGTACCGAGGCCTGGTCACTCGAAGTCGATCCCACCGTACCCAGATACTGAGCCGGCCGGACGTTTTTGGCCCTCCCTGTTGCTCCGTCCCGCCCGCTGTCGTACCATACCGGTAAAACGAATTCGGAGGATATGTCATGCCCGTAGGATTTATCGGACTCGGCCATCTCGGCACGGCCATGGCTCGGCGCCTGATGGAACAGAATGTCGACCTCGTCGTGTGGAACCGGACCAGGTCGAAAGCCGAAGCGCTCGGGGCGCCGGTAGCGGAGTTCCCCTCACACGTGGCCTCCAACGCCGATGTCATCTTTCTCAATCTCTTCGACAGCGCGGCTGTCCGCGAAGTACTGGTCGGTACTGACGGCGTCCTGACCGGCGGCGGGGAGGGGAAGACCATCATCGACACCACCACCAACCATTTCGAGCAGGTGCTCTCGTTCTACGATTTGTGCTCGGAGCGCGGCGCGCAGTATGTCGAGTCGCCGATCCTCGGAAGTGTCGTCCCGGCGTCGCTGGGGAAACTGACGATCGCCGTCAGCGGGGAGAAAGCCGCTTACGACATCGCCCTGCCGTATCTCGAGCAACTCGGCGCCAACATCTTTCATCTCGAGAGGCCGGGCCTTGCCACCCGGATGAAGCTGATCAACAACCTCGCCCTCGGGTCCTTCATGGCGACCATCGCGGAAGCTCTCGTCCTCGGGGAGGCCGCCGGGCTCAGCCGAGCCACGGTGCTCGATGTCCTGGCGGTCGGCGCCGGTAATTCCGGCGTGCTCAACGCCAAGCGGACCAAACTGCTCGACGACGACTACTCGACCCACTTCTCATCGGCGGCGATCCACAAGGACCTGCACTACCTGCAGGACCTGGCCCGCTGCATCGGGAAGACCGCGCTGATAGCCGCGATTGTGAAGGAAATGTTTGCGCTGAACGTTGTCAAAGGCGTGGAGAACGAGGACTTCTCCGTGATCTACCGCACCCTGCGCGAATTGTGAAAACAAGAACGGGACCGTCCCTCGGTGGGAACGGTCCCGTCGTTAATCCAGTTCAGGCGTCACCTGTCGGCCCGCTCAGTGCTTCTTGCCGCCCTTTTTGTTCTTCGCCTTATCGTTACCCTTGTGGTTGCCGTTACCGTTCGAGGCATTGGTGTTGCCGTTGCCCGGCTCGTCATCGTTGGCGAAGCTCTGTTTCGGCTTGCCGTGCTTGCGCTCGTAAACGGTGCGGTTGATATCGACGAAGCTCTTTCCCTGCTGCCGCAGCTTCACGATCTCCGACGGCGCATAGCCGTAGTGATCAGAAACGAAGCGAAGATTCACGAGGTTGACGATATCGGCGTCGGTCAGACGGATCTCATGCCACTTCTCACGTTTGTGCTTCTTGAAATGACCGTAGGCATGGCCGTACGGCGGCCCGCTCACCTCGCCGGCGTCGACATAGTACGTCGAGGCGTTCAGATTGAAGTGGAGGCTGATATCCATCCAGGACTTGCCGTCGAGTCGAAGGGCAAGTACCGCCGAAGGCGCCACGTTGGCGCGGCGGGCGATGAAAAACAGCACCGGCAGTTCCTCGTCGGGAAGATGCCGCTCACGAACCGCGATCAGGTCGGCCTCGGGGGCGTGGTACTGTTCGCCGACGGCGAGGTAGAAGCTCTTGACCCCGTCGTCATCGATCCTCAGACCGGCGCTCAGGTCCGTGGCGCACGCTCCGGGAGCAAAAGCGCCGAAAAGCGGCACCAGCAATATGAACAGCAACAGTCGTTTCATGACTTTTCCTCCGGCTCTGGGCCGACGCTCAGGGCGGGCCGGCTCGGTTTCGGGTACTTCTAATCGTTTCTTTTATCGGAGCCGCCGGAGACGAATCTGAGCGCAAAGTGGATCATCTCGGTCGCCGCGGAAGAATGTGCAGAATCGGGCCATGTCCGTCTTACCTTGCTGCGCACTAATCGGCCAGTCACGGCTAATTTGGTTCTCCTTGCCCTCTTTTTGCGCTTGCGGTCGGTCGATTCGTGGTCCTTATTACCCGGTATCAACCGGAGGAGACTCTCATGCGCTGCACCACGCTCATCACTGTATTCGTTGTCGCCGCCCTCGTGCTCACCGGCGGCGCCGCCCGGGCCGACGAAGGCATGTGGCCGCTGTACGACCTCGGCAAACTTCCCTTTGAACAATTCCATCGGCGGGGACTGGAACTCGATGCCCGCGCGATCTACGACCCCGACGGCGGCGGGCTCAACCAGGCCTGTATCCAGCTCGCCGGGGGGAGTGCCTCGTTCGTGTCGCCCGACGGCCTCATCATCACCAACCATCACGTTGCCTTAGGCGCTCTGCAAAGGGCGAGCACCGCTGCGCAGAATTTCATGCGCGACGGGTTTTACGCTGCCACCCGGGACCGGGAAATCCCGGCCATCGGATATACCGCCCGCCTTGTGGTCGGGGCCAAAGACGTGTCCGACCGCGTCCTCGCGGCCCTGAATGCGGATATGACCGACAGTGAACGGTATGAGGCGATCCGAAGAGTTGAAAAGGAGATCGTCGATGAAGCCGAGGCCGACGGTCGCTACAAATGCAGCGTGGACGAGATGTTCGATGGCATTCAGTACGTGCTCTACTCGTACCTCGACCTGAGGGACATTCGTATTGTCGAGGCCCCGCCGGCCTCGATCGGCGTTTACGGCGGCGATATCGACAACTGGATGTGGCCCCGCCACACCGGCGACTTCTCGTTCCTGCGCGCCTATGTCGCTCCCGACGGCGCACCGGCCGAGTTCGATTCCGCCAATGTCCCGTATCACCCGAACGTCTGGCTCAAAGTTGCCTCGAGCGGGGTTCGTGAAGGCGATCCGGCCATGATCATCGGCTTCCCCGGACGAACCAGCCGCTACACCGTTTCGTACGCGCTCGACGAACTTATCAACGATGATCTTCCGTCGCGGATGGAGTCGTACCGCACCGCGCTCGACATGATGGCCAAAGCGGCCGCGGCCGATTCCGAAGTCGCCGTGCGGGTGGCGTCGTCGTCGGCCGGTTTCAACAACGGCCTCAAGAACAGCGAAGCAATGATGGCCGGTTTTGCCAGGGGACACGTGCTCGAAAAGAAGCGGGCCGAGGAAGCGGCGATGACCGAGTTCTTCAGCCAGGACGAGGACCTGCAGGCGAAGTTCGGCTGGGTTCTCCCGGCGTTCGATTCACTCTACCG
>CAYPYM010000172.1:4602-6713 GCA_964414435.1 uncultured Ignavibacteriales bacterium
CCGACAGCGCGCTCGATCGTGCTCTTAAACGGATGGCGTATGTCGATTACTATGCAATGGCGTCGAGCCTGGTTCGCTGGGCCGAACAGCGTCAACTCCCCGATATCGAACGTGACCACGGTTACCGCGATCGCGACACGGCCGCATATCTCCGTCGCTCCCGCTACGAGCAGATTAATCTCGTGCCCGCCCTTGATTGCAGGATGTTCAAGCGCGCCATCGGTACCATTCTCGACCTTCCCGACAGTCAACGCGTTGCGCCGGTCGACTCGATTTTCTCCGGCACCGCCGGCGAGGCTCGCGCGGCGCGCGTGAGCGCCTGGAGCGACAGCATCTTTGCCGCGACCCGGCTGGGCGATTACGATTACCGGGTGGCGGCGTTCGGTCTCACGATCGACCAGCTGGCGCAGCTCAATGACCCGTTCATCAACCTGGCCCTGGCGATGCGGGGCGAGCGGAAGCGCCAGCGAGAGCGGCACGAGGAATTCGCGGCCGCCGAGGGTCGCCTGATGCCGGCTCTCATCGCCGCCACCGCGGCGTGGAAGGGGGGTACTATGTATCCCGATGCCAATCGCACCCAGCGCTTCAATTTCGGCGAGGTGCGCGGTTACCGCGCGGCCGACGCCGTCTGGTACAAGTACGCTACAACCCTGACGGGGGTGATGGAGAAGGAAACGGGGGAGGATCCGTTTATCGTACCGGAGGAACTTCGCGCCGTCTATAACACCCGCGATTTCGGCCCGTATCTCGATTCCGATCTCAACGACATCCCCGTCAACTTCGTCACCACCAACGACGGGACCGGGGGCAATTCCGGCAGTCCGGTCCTCAACGGCCGGGGCGAGCTGATCGGGCTCGATTTCGACACCAATTACGAGGGTGTGGTGAAGGATTACTATTACGACAGCCCGATGTCGCGCGCCATCATCGTTGATATCCGTTACGTAATGTTCATCGTTGACAAGGTGTACCACCAGGACGCTCTCCTTCGAGAATTGCACGTCAACTAAGAGAAGGGAAAAGGTCGCATGCCGAATCTCACGTCAGGACGCAAGGTGAGAATAGCCGCGCGCACGGTGCGCAACATGATGGTCGGGCGGCCGATCACCGTGTCGTTCGAGATCACGTACAACTGCAACGCCCGCTGTGAGCACTGCGACCTCGGCGACTACGTCAAGGAGCCGAGACTCGGCCCCGAGGTATTCGCCGACTGGCTGGCCCGCCTGCGTCCGGCGGTCGCCCAGATATCGGGGGGAGAGCCGCTGCTGCGCAAGGATGTGGTCGATATCATCCGCGCCATGCGCGAGCGCGACCCGGTCTCGGTGTTCGTCATGACCACCAACGTCCAGAACATGAACATGGATAAATACCAGCGGCTCCGCGGGGCCGGCCTCGACCAGTATTCGTTCTCCCTCGATTATCCCGATGAGCGCCACAACACGTTCCGTCATCTGAAGGGGAATTTCGAGAAGATCGCCGACCTCGTGCCGCGAATGGCGGCGTTCGGCAACAACGATATCGTGCTCGCCTGCGTCGTGCAGGCGAACAATTTCCGCGACCTGCCCGCGCTGGCCACCCTCGCCCGCGACTGGGGCGCCGCGATCAACTTCAGCACCTACAACGCCCTCCGCACCGGCAAGACCGAGATGCTCATCTCCGGCGAGGAACAACTCCGCGAGCTGACCTCGGTCGTCGACAAGCTGGTCGCGATGCAGCGCGACGGGTACCCGATCGTGACCTCCGAGTGGACCATGCGCCGCATGATTGATTTCTTCCGTACCGGCGGTGCGCCCGGGTGCCAGGCCGGACGGCGCTTCATGATCGTGAATCCGTGGGGCAAACTCACCCCGTGCGGAATGTGCCGCGACCACTACGAGGATCCCCGTGAGCTGGTCGATACCTTCACGAAGAAAAATACCTGCACCGAGTGCTACACCGCCATCCGGGCGAACTCGGAGAAAACACCCTACCGGCTCCTGGTCGATGCACTCCGCGCGGCGCGCAACTGAGCGGACGACAACCGAGGCGGCGGGAATTCGATAAACGCTATGGCAGCACTTTCTCCCCGGTTCAAGTCTATCGCCGCGCAGCTCGGCCTGTTCTACGCCGCC
>CAYPYM010000173.1:0-6664 GCA_964414435.1 uncultured Ignavibacteriales bacterium
CGCCAGCCGTACCTGTTGGCGAGAAAGGCGAGCACTATCAGCAAAACAAGGGTCAGCGGGACGGCCTTCATGTAGAGCGAGAAGCTGATCATGACCGAGGAGATCGAGCCGATCGCGACCAGGTGGGCCCAGTTGATTTTTTTGTAGAGGACGGTTATCAGCCCCACTGCAAGTCCGACCGAGACGACCACAAAGACATCGGCGCCGCCGCGGCCGTTGGAAAAGAGAATTATCAGGAGCAGCTCGATGATCACGTAGAGGGAGAGCAGGGCGTAATCACGGGCGTTGGCTTCCTTGTTGAGGATAAAAAAGAAGGCGGCGATCGGGACGACCAGGAAGACGGTCATATGGACGCCGATGCCGAGCGAGGCCAGGTAGAAGACCAGCACGAGGATGCGGGAGGCGCGGGAGGTGCCGCGGTTATCGAAATACTGGAGGGCCAGCCAGATGATCATGGTGGAGAGGGCCAGCGCGGCGCCGTAGACCTCGGCCTCGATCGAGTTGGACCAGTTGGTCCGGGAGAAGGCGACGCAGAGGCCGCCGACGATTCCGCCGATGTAGGCGATGAAGCGGTTGAGGGGCTCGCGCTTTTTGTCGCCGAAGAAGTAGCCGACCAGGCGAACGGTCAGCAGGTAACTGAACATGGCCGTGAAGGCCGACGTTATGACCGAGATATAGTTAATCCGGTGGGCGACATCGGTCACGAACGGGATCAGGGAAAAGAGGCGCCCGATCATGACGAACAGGGGGGTGCCGGGGGGATGGGGTATTCCGAGGATGACGGAACAGGCGACGAATTCGCCGCAGTCCCAGAACGAGAAGGTGGGCTGGACGGTCAGGGCGTAGAAGATAAACGAGATAACATAGACGACAGCCGCAATGTAGGCGTTGGTTCGGTCGAAACGTTCATTTCCGGGCAAATTATTGGTGGGCAACGTCTCCTCCTAAAGACCTATTGGGACAAGCCGATATTTTCAGATACGGGTTCGCTTGTTCGGCGAAAGGTTAAATATACGTGGACCCTGTCCAGATACAACTGTTTATTTTACCCCCGGTTAGGGGGAAGGGTTCAAATCCCCGGAGGATAACATGATTATGTGGTGTGCGGTTTTGTTCGGGCTGGGCATCCTGGCCTTCCTCGACTCCATTTTCAACATGGGGGAGATTTTCCATCGGATCAACTCGGTGCTTTTCATGCTGATTTCCCTCGGGTTGCTGATCCGTACGACGACCAAGAAGAAAGAGCAGAAACTGGAGCATTACCGTCAGAAGATCTTCTCACTGGAGCGGAAGATTCGGACGATGGAGGAGGGGGAGAAGAAGCTCCAGGAGTTCTAGCTGGCGGGGTTGTCGTTGTCGAGTTCCCGCAGCCGCTTGCGGACCTCGCTGGCAAACGGGTAGTTTCCATAGTTCTCGAGCAGGCGACGGTAGATATCGCGGCCCTGGTCGAACCGGGCCGGGTCGGCCAAGTACATGTCGCCCTTCATCTTTAATCCATACGGCAGATAGTACGAGTCGGGATATCGAACCGCCAGGGTGTCGATATACGCGATCGCTCCGGTCGAATCGAACCGGTTGAGGCTCAGTTGCGCCAGGCGGTAGAGGGCGATATCGGCGAGGGCGGTGTTGGCGTTGTCCGCGATCAGGGTCAACTGGTGCCGGAGCGAATCGGGCATATGGCGCTCGGAGAAGAGCAGCGCCCGCGCCCAGTCGCCCAGCAGGGCCGGGGCGTTGTCGGCCTCATCCATCACCAGCAGCAGTTGAAGGGCGTCGTTCACATAGAAGCCGCGGGGGTAGTCGGTCATGAGACGGTTGAGTTCGGCGCGGGTTGAGTCGTAACTCCCCTGGAAGAAGGAGAGCAGGGCGAGATAGTACTGAATCTGCTCCTGAGAATCATCGGTAAGACGGGAGTTGATGTTTTTCGTGAACTCGGTCCGGGCATCCTTGAGATCGCCCTTCTGAAGGAAGCAGAACGGTTTTGTCAGCAGGGAGTTGAGATACCCCATCCCGCCCCGGAAGGTGGCAATCACGGAATCAAACATGACCAGCGCCGAGTCGGGCTGATCGAGATAAGTCAGGTAGATGTCGCCGATCCGGTAGCCGGCCTCGGCCTTGTCCTGCGGGCGCGGGTAGGTGGCGATGATAGTGTCGTACTGGGCGATCGCGCCGCGGTACTGCCCGAGATGGGTGAGGGCGTCGCCATAGAGCAGTCGGACCTGGCTCAGCAGCGGCGTCGCGCCGTAGCGGCGGAGGATCTCGCGGGCGACGGTGTCGACCCGGTCGAATTTCTTCAGGTCGTGACACGTCCGCATGAAGGTGAGCAGCGGCAGACCGTTACCGCCCTCGAGCGAATCCTCCATCAGGACGTATTTCATCGCCTCATCGGTGCGGTCGTGCTTGAGGTAGTGGACCGAGAGGATGCGGGCCGCGCGGGCGGCGTCGGGACCGGTCGTATACGCCTTGACCGCTTTCTCGGCCGGGTCCGAGGATTCCGCGAAGTCGAGCAGGCCGAGCAGGCGGCTTTCGGCTTCGAGGCCGACCCGCGAGGTGTCGGCGGTGGCGATGAAGAACTGGTTGGCGGCGTCGCCGTAGCGGTGGTCGGCCTCGTAGATGTTGCCGGCATCGTATGCAAACAGGTCGGGCCGGCCGAGTTTGGCGCGGAGCTGTTCGATCAGCGCGAGGGCGCGGGGGGCGAGACCGTTATCGGTCATGCTCTGGATGATCTGGCGGTAGAAATTGGGATCATCGGTATTGGCGACGGCGAGGGCGCTGTCGTAGACGGCCGCGGCGTGATCGAGCATGCCCTGCTGCGCGATCGACTCGGCGAGAAATTTGTAGAGTGTCCACGAGTCGGGATGGAGCCCCATGAGGCGGCGGACGATCAGCTCCGACTTGGCCGGCTGGCCCAACTGGTCGTAGCAGTTGCGGAGCAGATTGAGGGCGATCTGGTTATCGGGTTCTTTTTCGTAGATCGATTCGAGCAGTCCGGCGGCGGCTTCGTAGCTGTGAGCCCGCATCATGTCGCGGGCGACCTGGAGGTAGTGCATGGTTTCGGGCGCCATCGTCGCGGCACGATTGGACTGGGCGGGGCGAATGGAATCATTCCGGGCCGGAGCAATCTGCGGTTCATCGGCGGCGGCGCGGACGGCGGTCAGGGCCAGGACCAGAAACGAAAGCGGGATGAGAAGGGCGCGAGCCGGTTTCACTGACCGTCCTCCGCCGGGGCCGCCTGACCCTGGCTTTGCAGCAGCGCCCGGAAGTACGCTTTGATCTGCTCTTCGTACTGCCGCGGGTAGTTGTCGCCGAGATAGCGACGGAGGCGATCCTCGAGATTGGTCTGGTCGTTGAGCAGGTCGGACGGCAGCGCGGGCGGGACCTGGAAAGCCTGCTTCTGGGCGCTGGTCGACTGGCGCTGCTCGGTGTAGTCCTGGCGCTGGAGCGACCGCGACGCCTGCAGCATCCGCGAGTAGATGCGGAGCTGGCGCTCGGTCGTTTCGGGGCCGACGTCGCCGTTGGCCAGATCTTCCTCGACCTTTTTCATTTCGTCGGCGATATCCTGCAGCCGTCCGAGCACCTGGTGGGAGTTGCCGAACTCATCGGCGAGCTGCTGCATCGATTTGCGGATCTGCCCCTGCTGGGCGGCGAGCCGCTGAAGCCCCTCGCGGCTGGCCTGCAGCTTGGACGACGGGTTGTTGGACGGGTTGTTGCAGGTGCTTTGCGTCTGCTGGTTGAGGTCGTTCTGCTTGTTGCAGAGTGATTCCATCTGGGTGACGTTTTTGTTACAGCTGCCGCCCTTGTCGCACTGCTTCTGGCTGTTCATGGCATCCATGAGGCGGAGGGAGGTCTGGTTCAGCTGATACATGGCGTCGCGCTGGGCCTTGAGTGCTTCGGCAAAACGCTTGTCGGAGAAGCCGGTCATGGCCAGGTCCATATTGGCGGTGGCGCTCTGGACGAGCTGGCCGAGTTCGGAGGCGATGAAGGGCGATTCCTTGGCGAGTTCGGCGATCCGTTGTTTCAGTCCCTGGCACGACTGGGCGAGATCCTGTTGAGTCTGGGCGAAATCATTGGCGGCGGCCGAGCGCGGGCTCATCGAGGCGGCTTCCTTGAGCAGGTCTTCCTGTGATTGCGACAGGTAGTTGGAATCGTCGATAGCGAGGCGCATCATCTTCTTGGCTTCGTCGTCCTGGCTGCTGTTCATCGCCATGAGCATCTGCTGCATGTTGCTGAGCATCTGGGCCAGTTTATTGGCGGCCGACTTGCCTTTTTCGGATGCCTGCTTCTTTTGCTGCTGCTGCATCGACTGGGACATCTGCTGCATATCCTGATCGGCGTCGGTTTTCTCCAGCGCCTCGGCAAACTTCCGGGCCTCCTCGCTCTTTTCCATCTCCGCCTGCTTCATCAGGTCGCGCATGTCGGGGACCTCTTTCTTGAGGTCGTTCAGTTCTTTCTGCAGCGCCTGTTCATCGGGCGACATCGGCGGAAGCTGCTCGGCGTGAGACGAGTCGGTCTTGTCGTTCATCTGGTTCTGCTTTTCGAGCAGTTGCTCGGCCTTGCGGACCATGGCTTCCATCTTCTGCTGGAGCTGCATGCGCTTGAGGAGGGCGAGGGTGCGTTCGAGCCGCTTGAGGAGTTCATCCTGCGACATCTGGAAGTCCTTCATCGCCTTCTCCATCTGATCCGGATCCATGTTCTTGAGCGCTTCCATGAGCTTCTTCTGCGCTTCTTTCATCTCGGGCGTGGCGACTTCCTCGAACAGTTTCTGGATCTGCTGCATCTTCTCGATAATCTCGCGGCTCATCTGGGCGTTCTGGGCGAGCTTGTCGACCGACTTGTCCATCTGGTCGGCGAGTTTTTCGACGTCCTGGACCAGTTCCTCGTTCTTTTCGGCCAGCGCCTGCATCTCTTTTTGGTCCTGCCACTCGCTCTGCTGCGGGTTGTGCATCTGGGCCTTGAGCTTGCGCGCCATCGCCTTAAACCGCTCGGACAGATCTTTCCCCTGGTTGAGGAGCTGCTCGGTGGTGTTGATGCGCCTGGCGCCTTCGCCCTCGGCCTCGGCGACGATTTCATCGAGCGACGGAATCCGGGCGACAAACTGCCGCGACTTGGTCACTTTCGGGCCGGAGATGCGATCGTTGTCGGCGACCTCGAAATAGTAGGTGGTATAGTCGCCGGGGAACATGTTGAGCTTGTCCATGTCCCAGTTGAACTCGATCTCGCCCTCGGTCTTGATCCGGTCGGAGAAATGGAGCACCGCGACGTTTTCATCGGAGGCGTGACCCTGCGAGACGACCGTGTATTTGAGCACGAGCGAGGAGAAGCCGTAATCGTCGTAGATGCGCACCTTGAGCGGGAGAATCATGTCGTCGCCGAGGTTGACGTTAAAGCCGGGTCTGAGGACATCGATCGACGGGTACTCATCGGGCACGGCGGTCATGTGGTATTCGATCGGGTCGGGGTTCTCCTCGCCGAGGTTGTCGACCAGGCGGATGTGATAGGCCCGAGACTTGTCGACCTTGAGCGAAGTCGTTCCCTCGCGGCTGTCGACTTTGAGCGGCGTACGGCTGGAATCTTCGAAGACCAGCTCGGCCTGCTGCACGGGGAGGTTGGTCTCGACCTGCATGTTGACGCGCGAGCCGACCACGGCCGAGAAGGAGCCGTCGTTTTCATCGATGACGGTCGGCTGGAGGCCGGTGTAATCGGGGTAGAAGATCGAGAGCTTGATGCCGTTGACGCGGGGGCGGTCGACGACATCGACCTGCTGGACCTCGGTCTTGATTCGGCCGACCTCGACATAGTAGTCAAACGAGCGGCTGATCTGGCGCAGGGTGATGGACGCGGTGACCGAGTCACCGGCGGCGTTGTCGTTGCGGGGGGCTTTGCGCAGGTCGATTTCGTCCTTCTGCCAGGAGCCGTCGACGAGACGGTGGTAAATCGCCGCTTTATCGGGAAGGCGCTGACCGAAAATGGCCGCGCCGATCTTGACGTCTTTATATTTCACCCACTGAACCGCGCCGGGGAACGGGACGACCTTGTAAGCGATCGGCGGAGCGACCTCGGTGGTCGGGTTGGAGAATACCTCATAGGAGTAGCTGAAGATGCCGGGCAGGAGCACGAGCATCAGGACCGAAGCGACCGCGGCGACGAGGAAGTATCGGCCGGTGCGGAGAATCGGGTGGAAGGAGAGCACCTGGTTGAAATTGACGAGTCCGGCTTTCCGGATCGCCTGCTGCTCGGTGGCGGCGATGAGGTCGGCGGAGAAGCCGGGCTGACGCTCCATCCGGGCGAACTGGATGGCGGCGATCAGGCGGCCCTTGAGATCGGCGTTGCGTTCCTCGAGGGAGATCGCGACCGAGTCGACCGTGCCATGGAAGAGACGGCCGAGGGCGTAGCGGGCGAAGAGGGCGAGCGTGCCGAGCCCGACGATGACCATGAGGGTAATTTTCAGGGCGACCGGCAGCACGACCACGTTGGCCAGCAGCGACAGACCGATTGCGGCCGCGATAACGGCGGTGGCGGTGAGGAGCAGCCCGGAGAAGAAAAGGACGAGGCGCTGCCGCAACAGCACACCCTTCAGTTTTGAGACAAGCTCGTGGCTGGAGTGGAAGTCGGTCATGTTGATACCCTCGGCAGAATCTATAGTGAATGTAACGCGTTCCTACGTGAG
>CAYPYM010000174.1:0-6640 GCA_964414435.1 uncultured Ignavibacteriales bacterium
CTACGACTCGCTCCCCCTCACCCTGATCGACGTCGAGCCGGGCGAACTGCACGCCTCGTGCGACTGGCAGATGTTCTCATGGCATGCTGGCCGGCGCGATTCTATCGCGGAATACGACCATGCCACCGACACGATCCGGGTACGGGCCGAGGCCGAGAAGGTCGGCGCACCGTTGCCCTCGTGTTACATGGTTAACCATCGTCCGTTCACGCTCTTCACGCTTGTCTTCAAGCCGTCGTATTCGCCCGATCTCGCCGGTGAGACCTCACCGATTCGTTTCTTCTGGTACAAGTGCCTCGACAACTCGATCCTCGTCCCCGCCTCGCCCGGTCCGAACCCGCACAACAGCGTGACCACGGTCGGCCAGAGCGTTTTCGAACCGTCGGGATGGGAGGTGACCGATCCCACCCACGGTGTACCGGGCTACGCCGGTCCGCCCGGCAAGTGCATCACGTTCGAGCGCGAGTCGCCGGTCCCGTTCATAAATCTCGTCAACGGCTACGTCCTGTTCGTCCCCGATCATCCCGCGGGTGGCGCCCGGGCCGATCTCAATCTCAACGGCCAGGTGGCCGAGATCGAGGACTCCTGGCTGCTCGCCAAGAGCCTGCTCTATGGTGACTCCGTCTTTTCGATGGGCGCGGCCCAGTTGCAGGCCGCCGATATCGACGGCGACGGTGTCCCGGCCACGATCGCCGACCTCACTCTCCTCATGCGGCTTGTCACCGGCGAATACGTGCCGGTGGTGAGCGGCACCGAGTGTATTCTTCGTTTTCCCGATGACCCCTTCCATCCCCCGCCGCCCCGACCGGGAAAAGCGGAAGTTATTGTCGGTCGCGGCACTCTCCAGGTCGAGTCGGACGATTCCCTGGTAGCGGCGCAGCTCGTGTTCGACGGCGAGGTACGCCCGGAGTTGTACCCCGACAATCTCGATCTCAACTTCGCGTTCGATGGTCGCCTGACGCGCGTGCTGATCTACGGCTACTTCACCAATGCCACGATCGAATCGGGCCTGCTGCTGCACTGGACCGGTCCGGGCCGTCTCCGCGATATTTCGCTCGCCACCGCGACCGGCGGACCGGTGACGATCGACCGTCACTGACCGTCCGACATCCCAATAAAATCGGTTTTGTTTCGGTCGCCCGCGTATTACATTATCCCTTGTTGCCTTCGGGCGACACCCGCTAAGCAAATCACATTTCTTTCTTGAGAGGTCCTCATGCGCGCGCTTGCCCTTTCACTGATCTTCCTCGCAGGGATAATCGGGAGTTCGTTCGCGGCTCAGAACGAGGCCGGTCTCGATCCGTCTACCTTGAAACAGATCGAATCGTCCCATGAGGCGGCCAACGACCCGGCCCGTATCAACGCCGTCACGAACAACAGCATCGACCAGCTCTCGCTCAACCGGGAGATGCTGCTCCGCCACGACGACTTGGTTAACGTCCGCCTTCCCGAACCGGGTATCACCGATCAGGCCGGTTCCGGACGCTGCTGGCTGTTCGCCGGCCTGAACGTGTTCAGCCCGACCGCGATGGCCGCACTCGGCCTCAAGAAATTCCAGTTCTCTCAGGAGTATCTGACATTCTGGGACAAGATGGAAAAGGCAAACATGTTTCTCGAGGAGATCATCCGGCTGCGCGATCAGTCCCCGTTCGACCGCGAGCTTCAGTTGGTGATCGAGGATCCGTTCGGCGACGGCGGCTGGTGGCAGTACACCACCGACCTGATCGACAAGTACGGCGTGGTCCCCAAATCGGCCATGCCCGCAACGAAGCAGTCGGCCTCGACCGGCCGCATCAACAAGCTCGCCAGCACTAAACTGCGGGCGTTTGCCTCCGAACTCCGCACCATGGCCAAAGCCGGCAGCTCGGTCAAAGAGCTGCGCGCCCGCAAGGACGAGATGCTGGGTGACATCTACACCCTGCTGGTGTACGCCTACGGCGAGCCGCCGAAAACCTTCACCTTCCGCTACGAAAAAGACTCGACCATCACCGAGCCAAAAGAGTACACGCCGCAGACGTTCTACGAAGAAACGCTCGGCGGCCATCTGCCGAAAGTCGCGGTGCTCATGGACAATCCGGTGAAAGCGTACGATACCCTCTACCAGTTCGAAGGCGCCCGCAACATGGCCGACCAGAAAGACCTGGTCGTGCTGAACATGCCGATCGAGCGCATCAAGCAGTACTGCAAGCAGGCCCTGCTCGACAGTGAGGCGGTCTGGTTCGCCTGCGACGTCGGCCCGTACAACTACCGTGACTCGGGCATCATGGAAATGAACATCTACGACTACGCCACCACGCTCGGGATGGATTTCGATCTCTCCAAGAAGGACCGCATCCAGTACGGCGACAGCGATCCCAACCACGCCATGACCCTCGTGGGCGTCGATACCACCGCCGACGGCTCCCCGGCCAAGTGGCTGGTCGAAAACTCGTGGGGTGAAAAGCTCGGTAAGAAGGGATACTGGTACATGTACAACGACTGGTTCGACCAGTTCGTCTACCTGGCCGTGATCCGCTACGATCGCCTGACCCCCGAGGATCAGGCCCGGATGAAGCAGAAACCAGTGGAGCTGCCGATGTGGGAGCCGTTTAACATGGCGTTGCGCCACCTGAAATAAGCGAGGGAACCGGGCACTCACATGGACGACTTCCTGACTCGACTGGCGGCGCTCGTGCCGTCGGACCGCTTCTCGACCCACCCCGACCAGCTGGCGGTGGTCGCTCGCGATGAATCGACGCTCCCACCGACCACGCCGCGCGCCGTGGTCTGGACCCTCTCGGCCGACGAGGTCGAGAAGGTCATCGCGCTCTGTTACGAGACCGGAACGCCGGTCACGACCCGGGCCGGCGGCAGCGCTCTGGAGGGGTCTACTATCCCGCAGGCGAACGGCATCGTGCTCGATGTCAGCCGGATGACGAAGGTCTTAAACTACTGGCCTGACGATCTGCAAGTGAAAGTCGAACCAGGAATTATCTACGATGACCTGAATAAACACTTGAAGAATGACGCCCTCTTCTTCCCGCCCTCGCCCGGCGGTTCGGGCGACCTCGCCTCGATCGGAGGCATGGTCTCGACCAACGCCTCCGGCATATACTCGGTCAAGTACGGCGGCACCCGCGAATACGTGCTTCAGCTCGAAGTCGTCACCGGCACCGGCGAGCGCGCCGTGCTGGGCAACCGCGCCATCAAGCGTTCCTCCGGTTACAACCTCGTTGATCTCGTCGCCGGCTCCGAGGGAACCCTCGCCGTCATCACCGCTATCACGATCAAGCTGGCCGGTCTCCCCGAGGGCCGCCGTCAGGACGCCTTCGTATTCGAAACCGAGGTAGCCGCTTCCCGCGCGGTCTCGGAAATGCGGCGCTACGGTCTTGATATCGCCGCGATCGAGTTTCTCGACCGCAAATTGATCGAGGCGCTCAACCAGCTCAAGGAATACGGCCTGACCGAAGCTCCGTCCCTCTTTCTCGAATACCACGGTCCCGACGCCGTACTTGAGTCGAATGCCGAGCTGGCCGAGGGGATCTGCACCGAGTTGGGCGGAAAGCGCATCAGTCTCGGCGAGGGACAGAATCCGTGGGAGATCCGCCACTGGGCCACCGACGCTATCAAGCACCGCAAGCCGGGTTATTCGATACTCCGCAATGATGTCGCGTTCCCGATTTCTCATCTGCCCGAGATGGTCGAGTATGCCCACCGGGTGGCCGATGAGCACGGCATTATGATCCATACGTTCGGTCATGTCGGCCTGGGCCTGCTCCATGCGCTGATGCTGGCCCGCCGTGAAGACGAAGACGAATGGGCGACGGCGCAGAAGGTCAACGAACTGATCATTCGCAAAGCGGTCGAACTCGACGGCACCATCTCCGGCGAGCACGGGATCGGCCTGGGACACAAGCGTCTCTTCCAGGAAACCGGCGGGGCGGCGATTGACCTGATGCGGAAAATCAAGCGGGCGTTCGATCCGAAGAATATCCTCAATCCCGGCAAAATTTTCGACCTCGACCGGGCCTGATTCCAGCCTCTTTCGCCTCGATTGCCAGATTCCTTCACGATCCGGGGCCGCCGGATCGTATCAACTAACGATAATACACACCGTTCGCCGAATCACCCGTCGCCGCCGGCATCGTCGGCGCAGCGTCTCTGCACCGGCCGTCTCTACTGTCAGGAGGAACTCTCGGAATGACAAAAGGCATATTCCCCGTAGTGCTCGTCGCGGCCACGCTGGTCGCCTTGATACCCGTCCACGAGCCGGCCCGTGCCGCCACGCCGCTCGCGCTGCATGAAGTCGGCACCGGGCTGAATCTGCCGGTGTTTGTGACGGCCGCTCCGGGCGATTCCACCCGGCTGTTCGTCGTGTGCAAGGACGGGACAATTCGCATTCTCGAACACGATTCTGTCCTCACCCGCCCTTTCCTGGATATCACCGACCGCGTCGGCGCCAACAGCAGCGAGCGCGGCCTGCTCGGGCTCGCGTTCCATCCGGATTACCCGATGAACGGGTACTTTTACGTCAATTACACCGACCAGAACGGAAATACCCATATCGCCCGCTTCACCGCGTCGTCCGATCCCGATTCGGCAGTGGCGGCGTCGGAATACACGATCCTGGGCCCTATCACCCAGCCGTACGCGAATCACAACGCCGGCATGCTCGCGTTTGGTCCGAACGACGGCTATTTGTATTTTGGCCTCGGCGACGGCGGCAGCGGCGGTGATCCGGGCAACCGGGCCCAGAATCCCACCCTCTTTCTCGGCAAGATGCTGCGGATCGATGTCGACGGCGGCGCGCCGTATGCGATTCCTCCCGATAATCCGTTTGTCGGTACCGTCGACACGCTCCCGGAGATTTGGGCGATCGGCTACCGCAATCCATGGCGGTGGTCGTTTGATCCGGCGAACGGCGCGATGTATGTCGGCGATGTCGGCCAAAGCGCGCTCGAGGAGATCGACTACGAGCCGCCCGACTTCGCAGGCGGCGCCAACTACGGCTGGCGGCTCATGGAGGGCACCAATTGCTACGATCCCCCCACCGGCTGCGACACGCTCACCGGACTGACCGATCCGATCCAAGAATATCCTCACTCCGGCAGCCCTACCCGGTGCGCGATCACCGGCGGGGTGGTCTATCGCGGCTGTGCTATACCCGATCTCGACGGCACCTATTTCTTTGCGGACTTCTGCTCCGGCGAGATATTTACGTTTCGATACGACGGCACTAATCTTACCGACTCGACCGACCGCACCGCCGAACTCGGCCTGCCGCTCGGCACACCGGTCTGTTCGTTCGGTCAGGATAATCAGGGCGAGGTGTACGTCGTCGACTTCAACGGCCACGTCTACAGGGTCGTGCCCGACGGCGTACCGTCCGCCTGCAGCGGTCAGTGCTGCATGGGCATCACCGGCAACGCCGACGACGATCCGTCCGACGACGTTAACATCAGCGATCTGACGTATCTCGTAACGTATCTCTTCGGCGGCGGACCTCAGCCGGTATGTCTGGAAGAGGGCAACGTCGACGGGAGCATCGGCGAAGGAAGCCAGATCAATGTCGCCGATATTACCTACCTGGTATCATACATCTTCATCGGGGGGCCGAGCCCGGTTCCGTGCCCAACCGTCACGTCGCCGTAATCGCTTATTGCACTGGAGGTTAGAGCGGGCGGGCAAGTCCTGCCCGGATCAGTTCTTGACCTCCCTTCGATTGTCGTGTATTATGAGAAATTACTGGAACCTATGGACTTATATTAAGATATAAAACACATATGCGACGACTGGTATCTATTCTCACGATCAGCGTATTTGTTTTTGTCTCGGCTCGGGCCGAAACACACCTGGCGGCGCTGGCGCCAAAATTCGACTTCGGCATCGTCCCGACCAGCAGCCTGCTCTCCCACCAGTTCTGGCTCAAGTCGACCGGGACCGACACCGTCAAGATCACCGAGATCAAGACCGGTTGCTCGTGCGTCGTCAGCGATCTCCATACGGAAGATATCCCGCCGGGCGACAGCCTTCTCCTCCGCTTTACCTGGGACACGAAGCGGACCCGCGGGTCGGTGTACCGGTCGCCGCGGATTTTCTACGACAGCCTCGCCGACCCGGTTATTCTGGAGATGTCGGCCGTGACGTACGACTATCCCGATTCGGCCCGGCCGGTCTCGGCCAAACCGTACCGCTTCGAGTTCGGCCGCACGAGCCGCGCCGATATCGACAGCATCGGCTTCGTCCTGACCAACTGGTCCGATCAGGAGCTCTCGGTCACGCTGATTTCGGCGCCGGGCGATTCGGTGATGATTGAGTTGCCCCCGACGATACCGGCCAACGGTTCGGTTAGCGGCTACGCCCGGCTCAACCCGGCCTACCGCGACAGGGAATTCGATGTATCGGCCACGCTGGCGTTCGACGACAATCACTCGACGCATCTGACAATTCCGATTCGGCGTAAATTTTACTGAGTAAGCGGGATCATAAGACCATCCCATCCGATACTTGAAACGTAGTATGTTGCAGATAACCAAACTCAAACGAAGGGATCACTGTTACCTATGAGAAAGCTACTGCTTATGGCCGGTGTCCTCGTTGCAGTCGCTCTCGGTGTGGGCCTTGCTCAGGCGGCGCCGCGACTCGTTATCCCCGTCACCGA
>CAYPYM010000175.1:0-6638 GCA_964414435.1 uncultured Ignavibacteriales bacterium
CGTCCCCTCGGGGGAGAGGGCCACATCGCCATACGGTGCCGAGGAACCGACCGTGCCGAGCTCCTTCCCGGTCCGATCGAGCCAGACCAGATCGCTCCGGGAGAGCTGGACCCCCTGCTGGAAGACGAGAGTGCCTTCATCGGAGGCCGTGAAATACGTCAGCCCGACCGCATCCGACCCGAGCTTTTCCGCGAGCGGTACCGGCTCGCCGGTGACTTCCAGCTTGCCGGGGTCGAACGGCTGGGCCAGCAGGATGCCGTCCTTGACATACAGCAGATTCCCGTTCACATACTGGATGCGCGAATCGATTCCGAACAGCGTCTTGGTTTTGGTCGAGCCGATCTCGCCGACTTTCAGGGTATTGCGTCCGCCGATCGTCCCGGCCGAATCGCCCTGCGCGAGATAAAGGAAGTGCTTTCCGTCGGGCAGGAACCACGGCCAGGCGTGGCCCGACTCGCCCGCATCCCGATCAATCGTGGTCGCGGCGGTCACCATGCCGCCGCCGGACGAAATCTGTCGAATCGAGTCACCCGGGCCGCCGTCGAGCAAAATAATCCCCTCACTTCCCCAGCAGCCGTCAGAAACGGTTCGGGCCTCGCCGAGCAACTGGGCGGGACCGCCGGCTACCGGGATTTTTTTGATTTGGTTGCGGTTAGTCGTGAAGGCGAGGTAGCGGGAGTCGGGCGACCAGAACGGACGGCTGGCCCCTTCCGTCCCCGCCAGCGGATAGGCGTCGAGCGAGTTCAACGGTCGCACCCAGATCATGGTCTTGCCGGTTGTGTCGGCCGCCAGGAAAGAAATATTCCGGCCGTCGGGTGATATACACGGCCACTGCACGTTGTTGAGTTCTTCCGAAGGTGTGATGTAGAACCGCGAGACTCTCGGCTTCGGCGTTGCCGGCAGGAAGTGCAACCCGGCGAGCGCCAGCGCCGCCACCGTACTCGCCGCCGCGATTCCCCACGCCAGGCGGAACCGCACCCGCCGCCGGGCCGAGACCATCGCCGGTACTCCGGCCAGTGAGCCGGACTGATTCACCCAGCGGAGTTCGTCGGTCAAATCGCGCATGCTCTGCCAGCGCGATTCCGGGTCCTTCTGGAGACACTTTTGTACCAGCCGCTCGAGACCGGGCGGGACCATGGCGTTCACCGACGACAGCGGGGCCGGTTTGCGTTCGAGCACGGCCGCGATCAGGCTCGCCTGCGAGCCGCCCTCGAACGCCCGCTTGCCGGTCGCCATTTCGTACATGAGCGCGCCGAACGCGAAGATATCGCTGCGGGCATCGGCATCCTTGCCCTCCAGCTGCTCCGGCGCCATGTACTGGAGCGTTCCGATAATCGTGCCGGCGCCGGTCAGCGGCGTCGTCTGGGTGATCCCGCTGATACCCTCCACCAGTCCGTTTTCGATTTTGAGCTTGGCCAGCCCGAAATCGAGCAGCTTGGCGCCGTCCGGGGTGAGCATGACATTGGCCGGCTTGAGATCGCGGTGGACCAGCCCCTGCCGATGGGCGCTGTCGAGCGCTTCGGCAATCTGAATCGCCACCGGCAGCAGTTCGTCCATCGGCATCGGCCCTTTCTGCAGCCGCGCCGCGAGCGTCTCGCCCTCGAGATACTCCATCACAAGGTAGTCGATCCCGTCTTCGTGGCCGACATCGTGCAGGGTGCAGATATGGGGGTGATTGAGGCTCGAAATCGCCTTGGCCTCGCGCTCGAATCGGGCGCGGAGGTCGGCGTTCAGCGCGGTGCGCTGGGGGAGGACCTTGATCGCCACGGTGCGGTCGAGACGGCTGTCGCGGGCCTGGAAGACCTCGCCCATGCCACCGGCCCCGGCGGCGCCGATAATCTCGTAACGACCGAGATGTTGACCCGGACTTAGACTCATGTGTATTCCTTCTGCGTTCGAGAGTTTGGCGCCAGGCGCCGATGTCGGAAGATGATACGCAGCTGACACCCCAATATGGTTTTAATTTCTCCACTTTCAAGCAAAAAAAGAGGGTGCGGCGGATAGCCGCACCCCGGTCACATGATCTCTCCTGATCGGTTAGAACCGTGGCTCCTGCAACGACTCGACATCGTCGTCGTCATATCCGAGCTTCTTGAAATCCATCACCCCGTTCGGGCTGTGGCAGCGGTCGCAGGTCAGGGCGCCGTCGCGCCGGATTGCATGGCTGATCTCGAGCGACGCATCCTGCGGGATCCACCGCGGCTCGACCTTGACCAGTTGCGAGGCGTCCTTGTATGCGCCGGTGTTCCATTCGTCGACGTCCATAAAGCCCATGAACTTATCCATCATGTAGAATTTGAACATCCAGCCGTACAGACGCTTCATGATCGGTTTCTGCATCTCCACCTTGGCGGCGCTGTCGGGGCTGCCGGTGAGGTAGTAGGTCGGCAGGTTGTAGGGAATATACATGCCGCCGAACGGCCCGATATTCTGAAGGTCGATATGCTGCTTGCCGTTGAAGAGCTTCAGGCCGTAGATTTTGGACGGCCGCCCGAGTTTTGCGATCGGGCGCATCGTCTTGTCGTACCAGCCCTTGTAGTCGTAATCCTGGTACTCCGGCCACACATGGGTCGGGTCGTAGAACCGGTACAGGTCTTTGCCGTTGGGATTGTCCCCGATCGGGTTGCCGAGGAAGGTACCGTCGCCGTCCCACCACTCGTAAATGATCCCCTTGCCCGGCTCCGTTTCCTTCGCGATATCGGAGTAGATCCAGATCCCCGAACCCGCTTCGTATTCCGGCTTCGAGAAATCGCGCATCGTGACGTTGTCGGCCTGGAGACTCGGAATGTGGCAGGTCTTGCAGTCGATTTTGTCGACATGGGCATTGTAGTAATCGTCGAGATCGGGGTTCTCGGTGTGGGGAGCATCGCCGTGGCAGTTCTGGCAGGACACGTCGACATCGGGGAGATCGTTCGCCATCATCGTCGTGGTATGCGTCCCCTTGGCGATATAGTGACCGCGCGTCAGGTGACAGTCGATACAGGCCACGCCGGCCGCGGCATGGACATCCCAGGTCGGCGTAAACGGCGTGCCGCGCTTGCTGCCCGGATGGGCGATGCGCGGACGGTTCGTGCCTTTGTTGAGCATGCTCTCATGGAACGACAGGTCGGTCGAGTCGATATAGATGTCGCCGCCCATGTCGTGCTGGTGGCAGCGCAGGCAGGCCTGCGCCGTGGGGCGAGTGACCGACACCGCCGCCCGCATCGTGCGATCCTGGTCCCAGTACCAGCGGCCGTCGTCGGTCGGGCGCACCTGCTTGTGATTCATGTCGTAGCCGACCGAATGGCAGATGAGGCAATCGATCGCTTCCTTTTCCTCGTCCGTAGTGTGATAGCCCGGCATCATTGCACCCAGCGGCGCCGTGGGCTGCCCGCCGATATGACACTGACCGCACCCTTCCGAGAGGGTGTCGCCGTTCTTGAGAATTACCGGCGCCGCCCAGGCGGTCATGGCAAACGAACCCGGCTTGGGGCAGGGGCGGTTGATCTTGCCCATGTCGAAGTGATCGGCCTTGACGCCGTTGAAACCGAATACGTTGGGATGATCGGAGGTGTAGAAGCGATAGTGCGCCGAAGTGGTCAGGTTATCCATCAGATTGACCGTCTTGGCCTCACCGGTCACCGGATCTTCGACCGTGATATCCTTGTGGCAGCCGAGACAGGTCTTTGGCCCTTCGTAGGTGAGGATACCGGCGGTGCGAAAATGCTCGACATGCGAAAACACCTGACCGTAGGTCGCCTTCAACTCCATTCCGAGCGAATCGAGCTGCGCCGGCGTGAGCGTCTCCTGAGCGAATGAGACTTCGGTCGGACGGTTCTGAGCAGGCAGCATCGAATTGATTCCCCCCGACCAGAGATCGCATCCCCCGAGAACCAGCACTGCGCCGAGCGTCATCGCCCCGAATATCGCTTTCCACATATCGCGACTCCTTTAATCCGTCTCCCCGTTTTGTGTCAAAACACGTGAAATCCTTCACAAGTTTCGACTCGGAATATAGAGTTATGGATGAATATGTCAAGCATTATCGGCCGAAACGCCGAATCAGTGCTCAGTTAAAGTATTGAGGCGGTTGCGATTACGGCTATGTAAGTAATTGATAATTAACATAGTCCGACGAGCAAACGTGGTTTTTCCGGCCTCGCCCGGATCGCCGCAAAAGTTGCCCGCACCGTGATCTGCGGGGAGGTGTCACGCATGGAAAAGCGCCGGGCGGACCGCCCGGCGCCTTCATCACTCAAACCTCTGGCATGACTCAGTTCGGCTTGAACAGGCCGATCGCCACCCCGTCCGGGTCGGCGAACATCGCAAACGATCCGATCCCGGGAATCGGCGACGGCGGCACGAGCGCCTTGCCGCCGAGCGACACCGCCTTGTCGAGATACGCCTGAAGGTCGTCGACCATAACGTAGAACGTCACCGCTGGCTGCTGCCCTTCCTGGGTCGGGCCGATCCCGCCGCCGATCGTGCGCTCGCCGGCCGCCCCGACCATGCCGTACGACATCCCCGGCGCCTCCTCGATCTTCCAGTCGAACAGCTTCCCGTAAAACTCCTGCGCCTTTTTGTAATCCTTCGATGAAATCTCCCAGTGCACCACTCCGTTTTGCATGACTGCGTCTCCTGCGAAAGGGTGAACGATGATATGTGAGTTCAGTTGATCTGTTTTCGAATGTACCGGCTTTCGGCGGTTCCGGTACAAAGGTATACGCGGGAAGAGGCCCGTCTATCACATTTCCGTGGTGCTTTTTTCCGGAGATTCGGGAAAATGGCCGTGGTGCGCGACCACTATTTGCTCAGGTCCAGCGCTCGACCGCCGGCGCCGGCCAGGTCGACTTTCATCCGGGCGCGGTTGAACCCGGCGATCTCATCGAGATAGTACAGGTTGCGTCCCTCGGATCCCAGCCTTGCCAGCTCGGTCGAGTCGAGCAGATAGACGAATTCAACGCTTTTGTCCGAATTCGCACCGACCGACGCTTCCACCTGCGGCAGCCACCAGCCGATTACGATAGTCGACGGCTTCTCGGTCGCCCTGGCCCGCGCGATAACCGTCTCGACCTTGCGCGCGTTGCGCTCGCGCGCCTCGTGGTTGTCCAGAATCCCCGCCCGGCAGATCACCCCGGAATTGCAGACCTGTCCGAACGAACCGAGCACGATCACGATACTCGCCACGGCCGCTACTTTCGGGTTGAGCCATTGCCCCAGCAGAATCAGCGCAAATGGAATGGCCGGTATCAGGTAGGCCGGGTCGTGCGGCAGACACAGGTACATCAGCACCCAGAGCGCGATTGCCGCGAACGCGGCGAGTCGGAATCGCGTCCACCGGATCCCGTCGGCCCCGTCGCCCGAGCGCCAGCGTTTCCATATCAGCGCCCCGACAAGTGCGATCGTCACCGTCCATAAACCGGTCCGCCCGAGCAGGCCGACCGTCATGCCCTTTACCACCTTCACCATGGACGGATACTCGGCGCTGTAGAATGTGAGAAAGCCGAACCCGTAGGTGAACAGAACCGGAAGGAATGCCACGATCGCCGTCACCACCGTCGCGATCGCGAGCTTCATCAATGTGCTCACGTGCTTGCGGTCCTCGAGCTCCAGGATCGCCAGGGGGATGATCAACACCGCCGAGGTCAGCCGGCAGCCGATCGCGAGCCCTAAGGCGATACCGGCGGCGATCGGCCATCGACGGAGAGTCAGGTACGTTGCCGCCAGTACAAACGCCAGTGCCCAGACATAATCCATGGTATCGACACTGTGGATATACACCACCGGCACAAACGCGAGTGCCAGCCCGATCCAGAACCACGCTCTGATCCCGAGCCGCAGCGCAATCATCGCGGTCAGCAGCACCGCCGCCACGCTCAACAGCGCGGTCACCAGATTCATCGCCCAGGCTCCGCTGCCGACCAGGAGCGACAATGTCGCTTCGGGAATCGGATAGCCGGGGAAACGCGATACGGTGTACCCCCCGGTCTCGGCCAGGTGCCGTGCCGACGCCGCGATCCGCCAGGCATCGGGGTCGAGCCCGAACCCGGGGGAGAGGAACGGGAGACGGGAAACAACGGTGACCACACCGAGCGCGCCGAGCGCGAGCGCGGTGCCGCGCCCGCCCGCCGGCGCCGCGGACGGTTGTAGATTGGCGGTGTTTCCCATGCCCCACAATCCGGGTTCGGCCGACCCGAATCAACAACTATTCCCTGTCCGGTCTCGACCGAAAGCGGGCGCGAAACGCCCCGAAAATCATTGTTATTGACAAGCGGGGGAGTATAATACGTAAGTTTACTGACACCACCGGGGCATGACGCGCCGAGAGCAGCAAAGGATGCATGAGTTACGAAACGTTCATAGCTAAACGATATCTCCGATCGGGGCGATTTTTCGTCTCCGTCTCGACCCTCATCACCATCCTCGGCGTCACCCTCGGCGTTGCCGTGGTCTGCTTCGTGATGGCGATGCACAACGGCTTTGAGAAAGAGATCCGTTCCCGCCTGCTCGGCACCACCGCCCATATCACGATCTTCCCGCTCAAGGCGGCCTATATCACGAATTACATGGCGTTGGTCGATACCCTCGAGACGGTGCCCGGAGTCGTGGCGGCCTCGCCCTTCATCTACTACAAGGCGGCGATCGCGTCGGAGACCTCC
>CAYPYM010000176.1:0-6637 GCA_964414435.1 uncultured Ignavibacteriales bacterium
CGGGCATATCGAGATCGACGAGTACGCCATTATCGGCGGAGTGGTGCCGGTCCACCAGTTTGTCAAGATCGGCGCCCACAGCATGATCGGCGGCGGCTTCCGGGTGCCGCAGGACGTTTGCCCGTACTCGCTCTGCGGCGGCTACCCGCTGAGAGTGATGGGGCTGAACTCGATCGGACTGCGCCGGCGGGGGTTTGCGAAAGAGACGATCGCGGCGATCGAGAAGACGTTCAAGCTTCTCTTTTTCAGCAAGCTCAACACCTCGCAGGCGGTGGAGAAGATCCACGGCGAGGTCGAGATCATTCCCGAGGTTCAGCTTATTCTCGATTTCCTCGGGCGCTCAAACCGGGGAATCATAAAGTAGAAGGGCCGCGGTCGCCGGGCGCGATCGCGGTACCGGCATCGACCAATCGGCATGACGCCCGAACCGTTCGGTTCGGGAGGAGGAAATAGACATGGGCGACACGGCAACGGCAACCTATCGTCCGGCGGCGGGGAACGACTTCGACGTGTATCTCGACATGATGTACGAGCACGCGGCCGACTTCCTCGAACCGTCCCTGATGCTCATGGGGATCGACCGCGACCGGTTCACCGAACTCTTCCGCACGGTCGGGAGTGTCTACGGTATCGAGACCGACGGCCGCACGGCCGGGTTCTACTGGGTCGAACCGCGCCGGGAGACGCTCCATATCCACGCCCTGATCATCAAGCCGGACTTCCAGAAGCGCGGTCTGGCCCGCGAGACGCTGGGCGTGATCGAGGCCGGGTGCGGCAAGGAGATCAAGCGGCTCGAACTGGGGGTCCACCGCGAAAACGACCGGGCTCTCAAGGTCTACGAGTCGGCCGGATTCCGGGTCACCCGGGAGCTGGACGAGTTCGATTTCTCCATCATGCACAAAGACCTGGCCTGATTCGAACAGGTTCATCGCCAGATTCCGCTTTATCCGCGACCGCCTTCGTGTTACCTTACCGGCCTGAACCGGCGCCGCATGGCACTGTCACCCCGGCAGCCCGCCGCCGCGGCGCCGAGAAAAACGGCACGAATGCGACGGTATGAATAAAATCAAAACAGCTGTGGTGGGGGTGGGGGCGCTCGGCCGCCACCATCTCAAGTGGCTCTCTCAGATCCCCGAGTCCGAACTGGTCGGCTTCTACGATGTCGACCCGGAAAAGCGACAGACCTACGCCGAGGAGTACAAGGTCACCGCGTTCGACTCACTCGAGCAACTGGCCGATGCGGTCGAGGTCGCATCGATTGTCGTTCCGACCACCAACCACCGCGCAACCGCCGGTTACCTGCTCGAGCGAGGGATCCACTGCCTGATCGAAAAGCCGATCTGCTCGACGCTCGAAGAAGCCCGCGACCTTCAGGCGGCCGCCGCGAAGAACGGCGTCAAGGCGGCGGTCGGTCACATCGAGCGTTTTAACCCGGCGGTGCAGGCGGTGCTCAACCTGAATGTTCAGCCCGCCTTTATCGAGGCCCATCGGCTGGCGGCGTTCGACCCGCGCGGCACCGATGTCGCCGTGGTCCGCGACCTGATGATTCATGATATCGACCTCGTCCTCACACTCACGAAGGCAAAAGTGATCGACATCCAGGCCTCGGCCGTGGCGGTGGTCAGCGAACAGGCTGATATTGCCAACGCCCGTCTCACGCTCGACAGCGGCGCGGTCGCCAACCTGACCGCCTCGCGAATCTCGCTCAACCAGATGCGCAAGCTCCGCATCTTCCAGCAGTCGGGCTACTTCTCGCTCGATCTCGCCAAGAAACAGGCCGATCTCTACCGGCTCGCCGAACCGGGTCAGCCGGTCGAGGGATTCACCGTGCCACTGGGCAAGTCGGGGCGCAATCTGGTCTACTCGAAAACGAGCGACGGCGGCGAGGATATGCTCCAGATGGAGCTGACGGCGTTCCTTCGGGCGGTGATTGACAACACGCCCGTGGCGGTGCCGCTCGAGCAGGGGACCGAAGCCCTCCGGGTGGCGCTTGAGGTCGAACGGATCGGGCAGGAATCGCTCGAGCGGATGCTCGCCCGGGCGTAAGCGCGCAGAATTCAATGGAGATTTTTCTATCGGCCGGCGATTTGTCC
The DNA here is from genome assembly GCA_964414435.1 of uncultured Ignavibacteriales bacterium. GTDB lineage: Bacteria > Zixibacteria > MSB-5A5 > GN15 > FEB-12 > JAGNLV01. The sequence continues at coordinate 2,094 of CAYPYM010000176.1, forward strand.
GGCGACAATGCCTCGGCGCGACTGGTCGACGCCCTTCGCAAGCGACAGCCGGACCTTGCCCTGTGCGGCCTCGGCCGCGACAAGCTCAGGAGGCACGGCCAGGAGCAGTTTGCCCGCGGCGGCGATCTCGCCGTGCTCGGCTTCTGGGAGGTCGCGCGGCGATACCCGTATTTCCGACGGCTCATGTATGACTGTGTCGCCGAGATCGAACGCCGCCGGCCGGCCGCCGTGATCCTGGTCGACTACCCCGGCTTCAATCTCCGTCTCGCCGCGCGCGTCAAACATCTCGGTATCCCGATCATCTACTACATCTCGCCGCAGATCTGGGCGTGGGGGAACAAGCGGGTCAAAGAGATCGAACGACTGGTCGATCTCATGCTTCTGATCCTGCCGTTCGAACGGGAGTTCTACGCCCCCACGAAGGTCAACGCGGAGTTTGTCGGGCACTACCTGCTCGAAGATATTCCGTCCGAGTATATCAGTTCCGCAACCCCGCAGCTGGAGCATCCCCGTCTCGCCCTGCTGCCCGGCTCGAGACCGCAGGAAATCGAGCGCATGCTGCCGTCGATGCTCGAGTCCGCCCGCGTACTTAACCATCGGCACGGCGGCGAGGCGGTTGTTGCAGGCGTCAGAGACGCCTTTGACTACGAAACGGCTCTCCGGCGGTTCAAGCACGACCGGATCACGATCGAATACGAGGACTCTCGCCGCACCGTCTTCGAGAGCACTCTCGTCCTGACCGCGTCGGGCACCGCCACACTCGAGACGGCGATCATCGGGCGGCCGATGGTGGTGATATACCGTACCGGAGCGATGACCTATCAGATCGCGCGCAGGCTCATCAAACTTGACAAGATCGCTCTCGTAAACTTGGTTCTGAAAGAAAAGGTCGTGCCGGAGCTGATTCAGGGCGAAGCGTCGCCCAAACGCATTGTCGCCGAACTCGATCGCTATGTGACCGACCCGACTCATACCGGACAGGTCACGAGCGCGTTACAGCGGGTCCCCGAACTGCTCGGCGGTGAAGGCGCTTCCGACCGCGCCGCCGACCTGATTCTCGACCGACTGGGGAGAGCGTAAACCAATTGTTGACCATCTATCGCATCGTTACCCGTCTCATTCACGGTGTCCTCTATCCGGTGGCGGCCCACCGGGCCGGCCGGGGCGAGCGCAAGTGGCAGGACCGGCTCGGCCGGGTCGAAGAAATCGCGCCCGCCGATATCTGGCTGCATGCGTCCTCGGCGGGCGAGGTCAAGGTGCTCACTTACCTGCTGGACTATCTGCTGAGAAAGAGGCCCGGACTCAAGGTGCATGTGACTGTCATGACCGATGCCGGGTATAGAATCGCAAACGAGAAGATCGGCGATCGGGCCCCGGTGCATTATCTCCCGCTGGACGTGACACCGGTGATTCGGCGGGTGCTCGAGACGGTGCGGCCGCGCTGTCTCGCGATTGCCGAGACCGAGATCTGGCCGAACCTGATCACCGAAACGCACCGTCGCGACATCCCCGTAATCCTCGTGAACGGGCGGATGTCCGATAAGTCGTTTGCGCAATATCGGATGATCGGTTTCTTTATGCGCACCATGCTCCGCCGGTACGACCGGTTCTTTTTCAAGTCGGACATCGACGCCGAACGGTACCGCTACTTCGATATCTCCGCGGAGCGCGGCCGGGTAACCGGTGATATGAAATTCGACGCTCCCATGTATCCGCGATCGCCGGGCCGCCGCGAAGAAATTCGCTACCGTATCGGCGCGAGCGACGACGAATTCGTCGTCGTCGCCGGCTCGACCCGTCCGGGGGAAGAGGCGATGTTGCTCGATGCACTCGAGCTGATCAACACCGCCTTGCCGGGGTGCAAGCTGGTGATCGCGCCGCGTCACGTTAATCGGAGCGACGAGATCCGCCAACTGATGGCGCAGCGCGGGGTGAAGTTTGCCGAGTACGAGTCGTCCGATCACGATGCCCGGGTCGTGCTGGTCGATCGGATGGGTATTCTGATGGATCTCTATATGGCCGCCGAACTCGCCTTTGTCGGCGGGACCCTCGTTGATATCGGCGGGCACAACATTCTCGAACCGGTCTGGGCCGGCACGCCGGTGGTCTACGGGCCGTCGCTGCATAATGTGATAGATGCCGCCGAGTATGTTGAATCAAATCGTTACGGCCGCCGTATCACCGACATCACCGGGCTGGTGGCGACCGTTGCGGAGATGCGCGGCGGGACGCTGACTTTTGCCACCAAGACCGAAAACGATCTCGACCGTTCGGCCACCGCGGTCGCCGGCGATTACATACTGGAAAAGCTCGACCATGCACGCGCTTGAATCCATCTGGAAAAAGACCCTTCGGAGGAAACGGCTCTCCCTGTGGACGATCCCGGCGATGCTCCTCTGGGTTGCCTCGGTGCCGTACCGGTTCCTGCCGGGGATCGCCCGGCTGCGGGTCAAGGACCGCGTGCGGGTCCCGCTGCCGGTGATCTCGGTCGGCAACATCACGGTTGGCGGCACCGGCAAGACCCCGATGGTCCACCTGCTTGCTCGTCACCTGAGCGAAGAGGGCTTTCGGGTCGGCATCGTGTCATCGGGCTACGGCCGTGAGTCGGAGGAGTCGTTTGTCGAGCCGGGCTACAGAATCCGCAACATGACCGCCGCGCAGATCGGCGATGAGGTCATGCTGCTGGCGACGCTGCTTCCCGATGTTATCTTTTCGGTTGATGATTCCAAGACCGAGGCCGCCGTGCGTCTTGCCGAGAGCGGGCTGGTCGATCTCATGATTGTCGACGACGGCTTCCAGCACCACCGCCTTCACCGCGATCTCGATATTGTCACCTACGATGCCGCGATTCCGCGCCACCTCATGAAGCCGTTCCCGGGCGGGGTGATGCGCGAGCGGCGGGTGTCGCTCAAGCGGGCCGATGTGGTCGTGGTCACTCGCTCCAATTTCGCCCGCGATATCGGCGTGCTTCAAAAGCGCCTTCGCAAGATCGCCCCGAAAGCGGCCCACTACACCGCCCAGTTCGGAATCGACGAACTGGTGGGGCGTGACCGTCACTGGCCGATCAAGTATATCGAGGACAAGTCGGTGTTTCTCTTCGCCGGGGTCGGCAATTTCGAGCCGCTGCGGCGGCAGGTATCGGTGCTGGCGGGGGATCTCGATGATTCCCTCGAACTTTCGGATCATCAGCAGTATGACCCCGAGTTACTCGCCGAAATCAAGGAGATGGCCGACGACCACGATTCGGATGTGATCGTGACGACCGGCAAGGACTGGGTGAAACTGGGGGACTTTGATTTCGGCCGGGAAATATATTATCTTGCCCAATCGGTCGATCTGGACCCGGGCGAGGAACAACTGGTTGCCTGGATCCAGGCGCAACTTGGTTTGCAGAAAGTAGCCGGTTAATGGAACGCCACTATGATTTTCTGGTGATCGGGAGCGGCATCGCCGGGCTCTTCTACGCCCTCGAGGTCGCCCATCGCCGTCCCGACGCGACCATCGCGGTCGTTACCAAAAAAGCCGAAACGGACAGCAGCACCAACCGCGCCCAGGGTGGGATCGCCGCGGTGCTGAGCAAGACCGATTCGTTCGATGCCCATATCGCTGACACGCTCACGGCCGGCGCCGGTCTGTGCCATGAGGATGTCGTCCAGCGCATCGTTCGCGAGGCGCCCAGCGTCATTGCCGATCTTGTTGATTACGGGGTGAGATTCACCCGCGACGGCGGTGAGTACAACCTCGGGCGCGAGGGCGGGCATTCGGTGCCGCGCGTCGTTCACGCCGCCGACTTGACCGGCCGCGAAATCGAACGGGCGTTGCTGGCCGCCCTGCGCGAAAAAGGCGACCGGATCCAGATATACCGCGACCACATCGCGCTCGACCTGATCACCAACGACGCCGGCGATCACCGCGCCTGCGGCGGCGCCTATGTCTTCTCCGAAATCGACTCGGAATTCTGCGCCTTCTATTCGCCGGTCACCATGCTCGCCACCGGCGGGCTGGGGCAGGTCTATTTCCATACGAGCAACCCGAAGATCGCCACCGGCGACGGGGTCGCGATCGCCTACCGCGCCGGCGTGCCGGTCGCTAATCTCGAATTCATCCAGTTCCATCCGACCACGCTCTACAGCCCCGGACGGTGGCCGTTCCTTATCTCCGAGGCGGTGCGCGGCGAGGGAGGGAAGCTCAAGTCGGTCGATGGCCGCCTGATCATGGAACATGCCCACGCCATGAAGGACCTCGCGCCCCGGGATATCGTCGCCCGCGCGATCGACAAGGAACTGAAAGAGAGCGGCGAGGAGTATGTCCTGCTCGATATCAGCGATCGGCCGGCCGATCAAATAAAGAAGCGCTTCCCCAACATTTACCGGGTCTGTCTGCAGCGCGGGTTCGATATCACCCAGCGCCCGATCCCGGTGGTCCCGGCGGCGCATTACTCGTGCGGCGGGGTGGTTTCCAATATCGACGGCGAGACGGCGCTGAACGGTCTCTATGTCGCCGGCGAGGTTGCCATGACCGGTATGCACGGCGCCAACCGGCTG
>CAYPYM010000177.1:0-4812 GCA_964414435.1 uncultured Ignavibacteriales bacterium
CCACATGACTGTCGGGGCCACGTACTACATCAACACCCAGGGTCTTGTCGGCTCCGGAGTGGATTTCCACCGACTCCAGGCGGACCTGCAACTGAGCTTCTAACAGTAAGTTACGAAAAAATACCGGTTGCTAACACATTCCTAACAAAAGTGATGTTAGATCAGCCGGGATTACGAGGACACTTGAGGAGAAGATAAGAGATGAAGAAGGTTTTCACAGCAGCCGCGGCCCTGATGGTGATCGGGGCCATGGTGTTCGCGAACAATACCATTACCATCAAAGGTTCGGACACGCTGGTCCGGCTCGGCCAGCGCTGGGCGGAGCAGTACATGAAAGATAATCCCGGCACCGTGATTCAGGTTGCCGGCGGCGGTTCGGGCACCGGTATCGCGGCGCTCCTGAACGGCACCACCGATGTCTGCGAAGCCTCGCGTGACATGAAGGCCAAGGAATATCACCTCGCCGAAAAGAACGGCATCAAGCCGTTCCGCGTTTCGGTGGCGCTCGACGGCATCGCCGTCTTCCTGAACAACAACAACCCGGTGGTCAACCTCACCATCCCGCAGCTCAAGGGGATCTATACCGGCGCGATCACCAACTGGAAAGAGGTCGGCGGCAACGACGCTCCGATCATTCTCTACGGTCGTGAGAACAACTCCGGCACCTACGCTTTTTTCAAAGAGCACGTGCTCGAGGATGAGGACTACGCCGATCGTACCCAGACCCTGCCGGGGACGGCGGCGGTCGTGAACGCGGTGAGCAAGGATGTCAACGGGATCGGTTACGGCGGCCTCGCGTGGGCGACCGATGTCAAGTTTGCGGCAGTGAAGAAAGACGACGCCTCCGAGGGTGTGCTGCCGTCGATCGAAACCGTGTCCAAGGGCACCTACCCGATTTCGCGCGAACTGTACTGGTTTTTCAACGGCGAGCCGACCGGTCAGGTGAAGGACCTGCTCAACTGGGCGCTCTCGCCGGCGGGCCAGAAGCTGGCCGAGGAGATCGACTACGTACCGCTCTCGCCCGAGATGGCGAAGAAGAATCAGGTGCAGTAGGAAGAAAAGGCACTCTCTCCGATGGAACCGTTTCAATGCGGCGACGGGTGGTGAAGACGACCCGCGCCGCATTGCGGTGTAACAGGAAGCAGCATGGAGCGATTTGAATTCAAGCCGAAATCCCGCCTCAAGGAATTCATCGGCGAAAAGGTGATTTCGATCACGGCGCTGACCGCCCTGATCGCGGTCGCGCTCATATTCGTCTTCATCTTCAAGGAAGCGCTGCCGATTTTCACCGACTCCTACGTTCAGCAGGAAGCCAGTATCGGCAAGATGCTCTTCAAGCAGGAGTGGAAGAAGGGCCGGGAGGCGAGCTGGAAGTGGCAGCCGGAATCGGACACGCCGAAATTCTCGCTGTTTCCGCTCTTTCTCGGCACGATCAAGGCGGCGATCATCGCCATGCTGTTCGCGATCCCGCTCGGGGTCGGGGCGGCGGTCTACTCGGCGGAGTTCGCCTCGAAACGAACGCGGGAGATTGTCAAGCCTGTTATTGAACTGCTGGCCGGGATCCCGTCGGTGGTTCTCGGCTTTTTCGCGCTGCTCGTCCTGGCTACGATACTGCAAACGCTTTTCGGTCTGACCTATCGGCTCAATGCCCTTAACGCCGGCATCGCGCTCGGCCTGACCGTCGTTCCGATTATCTTCACGGTGGCCGAGGACGCTATGACCTCGGTACCGCAATCGCTCCGCGATGCCTCGCTGGCGCTCGGCGCCAATCCGTGGCAGGTCACACGCACGGTCGTCCTCCCGGCGGCGATGCCCGGTATCGCCGCCGGGATCGTGCTTGGCTTCGGCCGGGCGATCGGCGAGACGATGATCGTCCTGATGGCCTCCGGCAACGCCGCGATCGTGTCGCTCAGCTTTGTCGATTCGATCCGCACCTTCTCGGCGACCATCGCCGCCGAGCTGGCCGAAGTCGTCTTCGGCAGCACGCATTACTCGGTGCTGTTCTTCATCGGGACCCTGCTTTTCGTCTTCACCTTCCTGATCAACCTGGGCGGCGACGTCGTGCTGGGCCATCTGAAACAGCGGCTTCACGGGAAGATGTCATGAGTACCATAACACCGACAAGGCCGGCCGAGACCCCGCGCGAGGAGCGGGTCCATTTCGACTTCAAGGCGAAGTCATCGGGGGCCGTGCCGCGCGTGTTGACGCTCATGGCGGTTGTGCTGATCACGGCCATTCTCGCGCTTATTCTCGGCAACATCATCTGGGGCGGCGCCGGCATTATCAACTGGACCTTCCTGTCGCATCCGCCGGAAAACGGCATGGAAAGCGGCGGTATCTTCCCGGCAATCTTCGGCACGGTGGCGCTGGTGCTGCTCATGACGATCGCGGTGGTGCCGATCGGGGTGCTCACGGCGATCTACCTTCAGGAATACACGCGCCCCGACTCCAAGATCACCCGCCTCATCCGGATCGCGATCAACAACCTGGCCGGGGTGCCGTCGATCGTGTTCGGCCTGTTTGGGCTCGGGTTCTTCATCGGGTTTATCGGAACCGGCATCGATTCGCTCTTCTTCAGCAATTCCGGCGGGCCGGTGTGGGGGCAGCCGGCTATTATCTGGGCGGCGGCGACCCTGGCACTGCTGACGCTGCCGGTGGTGATCATCGCCACCGAAGAGGCACTGCGCACCATCCCGCACGAACTCAAGGACGCCAGCTACGCGCTCGGCGCCACCAAGCTCCAGACGATTCGGAAAATCATTCTGCCGCAGGCGATGCCCGGCATTCTCACCGGCGGTATTCTCGCGGTGAGCCGCGGCGCCGGCGAGGTCGCCCCGATCATGTTCACCGGCGCGGCCTACTATTTGCCGTACCTGCCGCACAAACTCAACGACCAGTTCATGGAACTGGGGTATCATATATATGTGATGGCGACGCAGTCACCCGATGTAGAGAAAACCAAACCGATCCTATATGGGACTGTTCTGGTCTTGCTTGCCCTGACATTTATGCTTAACTTTACGGCAATCCTGATCCGTTCCAAACTTCGATCGAGACGTGTCCATGCATGATCAAGAAGACAAACTGACCGAAAACGAAAAAGACGATATGAACACGACGGAGACTGTAGCCGAGACGTTGCGACCGAAGGCGCCGGAGACGTCCATGCAGGCGACACCCCGGCCGGTTACGGCGGCCCGCAACGAGGGGAGGCAGGAGAGCATTGTTTACAAGATGACGGTCGAGCGTCAGAACTTCTTCTACGGGCAGCACCAGGCGCTCCACGACATCACCATGAATATCGCTCAGAACCGGGTGACCGCCCTGATCGGTCCGTCCGGCTGCGGCAAGTCGACCTTCCTGCGCACGCTCAACCGGATGAACGACACGATCCCCGGCACGCGCATGGAGGGAAAGGTCCGGCTCGACGGCCTCGATATCTACAGGGACATCTCCGATATTTCAACACTGCGCACGCGGGTCGGGATGGTGTTCCAGAAATCGAACCCGTTCCCGAAATCGGTCTTCGACAATGTCGCCTACGGCCTTCGGGTCAACGGCGTGACCGATAAGCGAATCGTGAGCGAGGCGGTCGAGGACGCGCTGAAACGGTCGTTCCTCTGGGAAGAGGTCAAGGACAAGCTCGACAAGAGCGCCTACATGCTTTCCGGCGGCCAGCAGCAGCGGCTGTGTATCGCCCGGGCGCTGGCGGTTCGCCCCGAGGTGCTCCTCATGGACGAGCCGGCCTCGGCGCTCGACCCGATTTCGACGGCCAAGATCGAGGACCTGATCGGCGAACTGCGCCACCATTACACGATCGTGATCGTGACGCACAACATGCAGCAGGCGGCCCGCATCTCCGACTACACCGCGTTTTTCTTCGAGGGCAACCTGATCGAGTTCGGCGGCACGCGCAAGATATTCACCAAGCCTGAGATGAAGAAGACGGAAGACTATATCACGGGACGCTTCGGATGATCCGGAAATCCGGCTCACACCATCGAGGTGACCATTGAGGGTATGAGATGATGACACGGCACTTGCAGAGAGAGATCGAGAAGATAAAGAAGAAAATCCTGTCGCTCGGTGCGATGGTGGAGGAGCGCCTGCACCAGGCGGTGAAGGCGATCGATGAACGCAACTCGGAGCTGGCGCTCGAGGTGCGCGAGGCGGACTGGGAAATCGACCAGATGGAAGTCGAGGTCGAAGAGGAATGTCTGAAGATCCTCGCCCTGCACCAGCCGGTTGCGGTCGACCTGCGGTTTCTGATCGCGGTCCTGAAGATCAACTCCGACCTCGAGCGGATCGGCGACCTCGCGGTGGGGATCGCCAAGCAGGGGATCTTCCTCGCCGGACGGGCGCAGGTCAATATCCCGTACGACTTCCCGCGCATGGCCTCGATCGCCCAGGGGATGGTCAAGCGCTCGATCGATGCGCTGGTGGACATGAACGCCGAACTGGCGACCGATGTCTGTGCGACTGACGACGAGATCGATACCATTCATCGCAACATGTATCAGGCGGTGGAGGCCGGTATCAAAGACAATCCGGACAACACCGAAACGCTGATCCATATGCTGGCCGTGTCGCGCCATCTGGAGCGCATCGCCGATCACGCGACCAATATCGCCGAGGATGTGATTTACATGGTCGAGGGCGTCATTACCCGGCACCGGATGGAAGATTACGTGCCCGAAACGGGCGAGAAGAAGAGCGACAACTACGCCTGAGCGCGTCTACTCGGTCGACGGTGTCTCAGGCGCGCTCGGTTGTTCGAGCGGAATCAGGGTGAACTTGAGGTCGGACACGACC
>CAYPYM010000177.1:4822-6622 GCA_964414435.1 uncultured Ignavibacteriales bacterium
TCCATAGTAAACTCAATATACTCCGGCTCAGAACGGTAGCCGTACCGTCTAAGCTGGTTCGAGTCGATATACGCCCGGTAGCGGCCGGGGATCAGGCCGAGATAGAAGAAGTCGCCGTTCGTGAAGCTCATCACTTCGGTGACCGATTCCTTGGCGAGATGCAGGAACTCGACCTTGATTCCGCCCTGACCGACATCGCCGGCGGAAGTACTCCGATAAACCATACCGTCGACCTCGCCCGTCTGCACCAGCGGCACCTCGATGGCGGTCACCATGTTGGGGTTGAGCGGCACCCGGTAGTTTTCGTAGGTCGGCTTGAGCATCGGGTCATCGAGACTGATCGGGTCGATCCGCACCAGATGCTCGTCGTACGGATTCAATCCTTCATAGTAGTACACCCGCTCCTGCTCGCCGCGTGACTTCTCCCGTCCGCCCTGCACCCGCGCCCGCAGGCCGGACAGGTACTCCTCGTCGTTGTCACGGACACCGTTGTAGTTCGCGTCCATATACGGGCGAACGACCGCAGTGCTGCGGCCGACCCCGGAGTACCGGTCGAACAGCAGGTCGTGCGAGTCCTGATCGTAGCGAATCGAACCGCGCTGTACCTGGTTGATCGTGCCCGTGCCGTTCGAGTAGGCTGCGCGCGACGTGAAGTCGGCAAAGCCGGTGAACAGGTTGAACGTTAGGCGGAAGACATTCGTTTTCGATTGCAGGTCGCGTTCGAAGGTAAAGCCGAGCTGGCCGGTACGGAACACCCGGCGGTTGAGATACACGCTCAACCGGCTGAGCGCATTCCGGTCGTGGTCGTAGGTCAGGCGGAACTGCGGGCGGAGCCAGCGGGTGAGTGGAACCGCGGTGAACACTTCGCTGATCATACTGCGCAGGTCGTGGCCGCCGGTGCGGGTGATCAGGTACTTGCCGAGATAGTACAGGTTCCATTTGCCGAACGCCGTGTTGAAGCCGTACTGCATGTTAATCTGTTCGTTCGACTGGAATGTATTCCACGCCACGTAATATCGAAGGTTCAGCCGGCGGTTGTGAATTTTCATCGGCGCCGTCAGAGCCAGCAGGACACTTCGCTTCTGATCGAGCCGGTTGCGGAATTCGTTCTCGAAATACCCGGTCACGCCGCCGTCAATATTGAGTAGCGACGGCTGATTGAAGTTGAAGTCGACCCCGGCCAGATAGCCGGGAACGTACGATCCATTGAGGGTCAGGTTGCCGGCCGGCTTGACGGTGAGTTCGCCGCTGAACGCCGGCTTCTCCCGCGATTGCGAACTGACTGGCACGTCGGTGAGCACACCGGCGGTGATGCGATCGGTGATCCCGTAGAAAGTAGATGACTGACCGTACCAGCCGTCGAGGGTGTCGCTCATCGCGGTGCCCAGCGCCAGCGAGTATTCCATCGTCCCCGACGGAATCAGGTTGTAGGGCACGCGGATATACTGCTCCTCGGTGCGAATCTCGCCGTTGGGACCGTACATTTTGAGCTGCACGACCGAGGCGCCGTAGTAGACATCGACATTGAAATCATAATCACCGGTCTGGTTCGTGTAGGCGAAATCGGTGAGCCGGTTATCGATGTACAGCTCGACCTCCCAGCCCTCGCCGAGATGCCCCTGGATCTGCACGGTTCGAAAATACTTGCGTTGTGTCTGGGGTTTGTTGGTCAGCACCGCGCCCCGCAGACTTCGGGTGAGCGGGCCGCCGCCAACCGCCGTAAAGAGATCGCCGACCTCGAACTGCGTCACGAGACCGGAGGTGTCGACAAAGTAGTGCCAGCGATAGGTGAGCTGGTCC
>CAYPYM010000178.1:0-6585 GCA_964414435.1 uncultured Ignavibacteriales bacterium
GTTCGGCGGCATTGCCGCACTCGTTTATTGTCGGCCGGCCCGTTCCCGCAATTTGGGCGTTGCGCCCTCTCGGGTGTATAACGGGTGCAGCGCTTAATCCGACCATAACTTCTGGAGGGACCGGATGAGAATCCTCACGGTTCTTGTCACGCTGGCCGTTCTGATGTCACCGGCGGCGGCATCCGACGGAAACGGCTTCGCATTCGGCGCCGGCTACGCATCGATTTTCACCGCACAACAGTATGTCGAAAACCAGCCCGGCTTCCAGTTCTGGGTGTCGCGCGAGCTTCAACCGGACCTCCTGCTTCGCGCCGACTTCACCCGGGCCGGACTGGGTGATCGCTACACCGGCGTGATGCCGACCGGCGGACTCCTTCCGCCCGAGTATCAGCCGGTCACGGAACTGATCGATCAGCATGGCTCGATGAGCGTTTTCGATCTGACCCTCTCCGGCACACACGCCCTCTCGCCGCGGCTCGCGGTCGAACTGGGCGCCGGATTCGGGTTGACCTGGCTCCGGATGGATTGGAGCGGCGACTCGACCGGGTACTCGATACGTTCGCGGGCGACCCGTCCGCACGCGCTGGCGCTCGCCGGCGTGAGCGCGCGACCGATCGGGGCGTGGCCCGTTGGCCTGCAGGTCAGGTTCGTCATCCGGCGCGTGGCCGGCAGTACCGACCGGGCCACCGACAGTTTCGAGCCGTTCGGCGACGCGTTCAACGTTTCCGACCTGAAAGCATCACTGTTCTGGCAGATTTAGAGGGGGCGGGGTGAGCTCAGTTCGCCCCGTTCGATGATTGCCGCGAGCCGGCTTCAACGGCCGGGCGCACGTTGCGCTCGGCCGGTGTTATTTGCGGCTGGCCTCGAACAGGCCCGGCTGGTGCGAAGCCCACTTGTCCGGGTTGATCTTGTGCTCGTACAGGTAGCGGCAATTGCCGTCCTTGCAGGTGTGCGGGCGGCGCTTGCCGAGGTAATCGAACGGTTTGCCGCAGACTTCGCAGGTGGACGATTTCCAGTCGAGTTTCGGCAGGGTCAGTTTGGGCAGTTTTTCACTCATGGCTGCAGTTCTCTCATCACGTTTCGGTTCACATCGTGGTGAGCATACGGCGTTTCAAACTTTTTTGCAATGATTTACTGGGAGGATAGCGAAGATGTGACACGCATCGCGTGCTCCGCGCTTTGTGCTCCGTCCGTATTACCCATTTGACCGTCACCCTGAGCGGAGTCGAAGGGTGACGGGCTGTGTCGGCGGATCAAAAGCTCTCCCGGTCATGCTTCGACAAGCTCAGCATGACGATCACAGGCTCAGCATGACGATCACAGGCTCAGCATGACGATCTATGAGTCCGCCGATAGTCAGTGCAGCGGCCGCAGCTCGCCGCGCCGGAAAGTCCGGTACAGCCACTCGACCGCAACGGAGAGCCCGAGCATGACCGCCAGTGTCCACAGCCGGGCCGGAGCGGTGGTATATGTCTGCCAGAGAAGAATGAGCAGCGCCCCGGCGCAGGCGACGAGGCCGAGCAGGGGCACCAGGAAGTTGCTGCCGGTGTCTTTCCGCAGCTTCAGATTGGCCGCGTTGACCGCGGCGAAAATCAGCAGGAATCCCGCGCTTCCCATGGTTGAGATGCTCGAGAGATCAAAAAGGTTGGCGATCAGCAGGGTCGCGACGGCGGTGATAATCAGCCCCTCGGCCGGACGGTTCCAGACCTTCTTCTCGAGCTTCTCCGGCAGCTCCCCCTCCTTGGCGATCGTGAAGCTGAGCCGCGCCGCGCCGTACAACGTCGCGTTGATCGCCGAGGCGGTCGAGAGCAGGGCGGCGCCGGCGATAAGCGAAAACCCGGCGTGACCGAGAAACGGCTTCGCCGCCACCGCGAGAGCGTAGTCCTTGGCGCCGACAATCGAATCGACCGGAAGCGACCCGACCGTCACGAGCGCAACCTGTATATACCGGGCGATAACGAAAATGACCGATGAATAAAAGGCACGGGGGAGAGTGCGACCGGGATCCTTGACATCGTGGGCGGTGTTTGCGATCAGCTCAAAGCCCTCGTATGCCAGGAAAATGATCATGCCGCCGGCGACGATCTGCAATGTCGGCGCCCAGGCCGACGGCTCCACCCGGGCCGTATCGATCTGGAACAGCCCGACCGCAACAAAAAACAGCAGGATCGTCACCTTCACCGCCACGATCCACGTCTCCGCCTTGCCGATAGCATCGGCGCTCAGCATGTTGAGCCCGGCGATTGCAACGATACTCACACTGATCAGGATGTGCTTGGTCATCAAATGCATCGAGGCGGGGAAGAACGCCGCGCCGTAGCTGCCGAACGCCGACGCGTAGAGCGAGAGCATCACGATATACGACAACCACAGCAGGATGTTCATCGACCCGATCAGGACGTTGGGATTGAAGGCCCGGTCGAGAAACGTCACGGTGCCGCCCTGACTGGGGAACGCGACCGACAGCTTGCTGTAGGAGTAGGCCGTCAGGAGGGCCACCGCACCGCCGACCGCGAAGGCGAGCGGCGCGCCGCCCTTCGACAGTTGCACGGATAAACCGAGGACAGCGAAAATACCGCCGCCGACCATGCCGCCGACGCCGATCGCCGCCACGCCCCAGAAGCCGATGTGTGGTTGCCTTTCCGCCATGTATCAGTGCTCCCCGCAGTCCGGAGCCACCGGCGGTGTATGCCGCCCGGTCCGATGTCCGCTATGCGTTTTACAGGCTGTGTCCATCATCGATAGTATACCTTCCATTCGGATCCGTCGCAAGCGCGGCACTCGGTATGTCTTCTCGCCGCCCGACAAAAAAAGCGGCGGGGAAATCCCGCCGCCTGAACATCTGCTGCGACCGACTTGTTAGTAGATCGGCGTCTACTTAAACCGCTTCTGAAGCCCCTCGCGCTTCTCTTTCATGTACTTCTTCGTATACGCCGCCACCACGCCGGACAGCCCGAGCAGCCCGACCAGGTTCGGCACCGCCATCAGACCGTTGGCGATATCGGCGAACGACCAGACCGCGACCAGATCAAGCCGCGCCCCGATCAACGTGAAGAAGACATACAGCCACTTGTAGGGCACCTTCGCCTTGACCCCGGCGATATACTCGATCCCCTTCTCACCGTAGTACGACCACGCGATCACGGTGGAATAGGCGAAGAGCAGAATCCCGATTACGACCATCCAGCGGCCGTAAATCGGCAGCGCGTGGTTGAACGCCTCGGCCGTAAGCGGCGCGCCGTTGATGCCGCTGTTCCAGACGCCGGTGGTGATAATGACCAGCGCCGTCATCGTGCAGATCACGATCGTATCGATAAACGGACCGAGCATCGCCACCATGCCCTCGCGGACCGGCTCGGCTACTTTGGCGGTCGAGTGCGCCATCGGCGCCGACCCCTGTCCCGATTCATTCGAGAACAGGCCGCGCCGCAACCCCCACGAGATCGTCAGCCAGACAGTCGAGCCCAGGAAACCGCCGGTCGCGGCGGTCGGGTTGAACGCATAGTGGAAAATCTTCTCAAAAGCCGGGATAATTTCGTTGGCATTGTAATAGAGCACGGTCACTGCCGAGAGCACGTAGAGCACCGACATGAACGGCACCAGCCACGAGGCGACATGACCGATCCGCCGGATCCCGCCCAGGATCACGGAACCGACCGCGACCGCCATCACGATGCCGATCACCCAGCGCCACAGGCCGACCGAAGCGTCCGAAACCTTGAACGCCTCGACAATCGAGTGCGCCACCGTATTCGACTGCACCATGTTGCCGGCGCCGAACGCGGCGATGGCGGTGCACAGGGCGAAAATCCAGGCGAGCCACTTGGCCTTGTCGCCGAGCCCGAGCTGGATGTAATACATCGGGCCGCCGCGAATGTTACCGTCGTCCTCGACCCTGCGGAACTTGATGGCGAGGGAGCACTCGGTGAATTTGATCGCCATGCCAAAAAAGGCCGACACCCACATCCAGAAAATCGCCCCCGGGCCGCCGTAATAGAGGGCGGTTGCGACCCCGCCGATATTGCCGATTCCGATCGTAGCCGACAGGGCCGCCGAGAGGGCCTGGAAATGGGTCAGCTCACCTTTGTGAGAGGGATCGTCGTAAATGCCGCGGGCGATATCGACGCCGTGCTTAAAACCTCGGATCTGGATAAAGATGAGGCGGAGGGTGAGGAACAGCCCGGTCCCCAACAGGAGGGTCACGAGCGGCACGCCCCAGACATAACCTGATACGGTGCTGAAGATTTCGTCGAGTTGTTTAAACATGGGCTGACTCGTAGATAACAATCCGGACAGATTCAGGCAAATAAAAAATCGGCATGGCCGACTTCGCTTCTTTCGATGTGACCCTCTCTGTTGAACCAGTCCGGCCCCCTAGCGGGCCGTCACTGTTAAAACTTGCATCACCCGGGGGACCGGTCTTACTTCCTGCCGACAGAGCCCTCTTAACGTGACGACCGCATATTGACGGAAGGCGAACCTATGTCTGAATTCGAGTATATCCATGCGCGGCAGATTCTCGACAGCCGCGGCACCCCGACTATTGAAGTTGACGTGATCCTTTCCGACGGCAATCTGGGGCGGGCGGCGGTGCCATCCGGCGCCTCGACCGGCGCCCACGAGGCGGTCGAGCTGCGCGACGGCGACGCGACCAAATATCTCGGCAAGAGTGTCGAGAAAGCGGTTTCGAACGTAAACGACAAGATCGGGCCGGCGTTGCTGGACAACGATATCGACCCGTTCGACCAGGTCACCCTCGATAACTTCCTGATCGATCTCGACGGCACCGACAACAAGGCAAAACTGGGCGCCAACGCCATCCTCGGCGTCTCCCTGGCCACCGCCAGGGCCTGCGCCGACTCGCGCGGCTGCTTCCTCTACGAATACATCGGCGGCTGCAACTGCAAAACACTGCCGGTGCCGATGATGAACATCCTCAACGGCGGCAAACACGCCGACAACAATGTCGACCTCCAGGAATTCATGATCATGCCGGTCGGCGCCCACAGTTTCCACGAAGCACTCCAGATGGGCGCCGAGGTCTTCCAGCACCTCAAGAAGGTGCTCTCCGGCAAGGGATACAACACGGCGGTCGGCGACGAAGGCGGCTTCGCCCCGGACCTCAAGTCGAACGAGGAAGCGCTCGAAGTCATCATGGAGGCGATCAAAAAGTCGGGCTACAAGGCCGGCGACCAGATCCGGATCGCCCTCGACCCGGCCTCAACCGAATTCTACGACGCCAAAGCGAAAAAATACAACCTCGCCGCCGAGGGCAAAAAGCTCTCGTCGTCGGAAATGATCGACTTCTACGAAAGTCTGGTGAAGAAGTATCCGATCATTTCAATTGAGGACGGGCTTGCCGAGGACGACTGGGAGGGCTGGGCCGAAATGACCGAACGGATGGGCCGGAAGATTCAGATTGTCGGTGACGATATCTTCGTCACCAACATGAAACGGCTCGCCCGCGGCATCAAAGAGCACTGCAGCAACTCAATCCTGATCAAGCTCAATCAGATCGGCACCCTCACCGAAACCCTCGACTGCATCCGGATGGCGCAGACCGCCGGCCTGACCGCGGTCGTGTCACACCGGTCGGGCGAAACCGAGGATACCACCATCGCCGATGTCGTCGTGGCGGCCTCGGCCGGCATGATCAAGACCGGCTCGATGTGCCGGACCGATCGCATCGCCAAATACAACCAGTTGCTTCGGATCGAGGAACAGATCGGCGCGCGGGCCGAATACCCCGGCATCGCGGCGTTTTATAACCTGCGGCACTGAACGATTGAAGAGAGGCGCGGATCGACGGCATCGGGCGCAGGGATGCTGCAATCGTACGGGCGGAACAGAAAAATAAGATTGGGTGGCCTACCGCCGTAGTGGCAAACCAAAAACGCCATTGCGAACAACCCTGCCCAGCTGGTGGCCACCCTTTCTTTTTTTATCGTCATTTTCGCAGCCGGCGTTCACATCCCGGACCGCGAATCAATCCCCTTGAACATCAATAAGTTCTCCTGACAGCGGCGGTCATCCCCGGACAACCACCGGACCCGGTGCCGACCCGATCGGTCGCATTCGATAAAAAATTCACAAAATCTGTCTTCTTGACCGGAAACTTCTTGACAAAAGCGGTGTTAAAGCTATATTCGGAAGCGCTGTTAGCACTCACTGAAAAGGAGTGCTAACAACCGAAAAGAGGCTGTCAATCAGCGGGTTAGCAGAGACAAAGGACTCCCCGATAGCTGAAACAGCCCGGAAGAAGACTCAAAAGGACACTCATACGAACTGTTTTGGAGGAACCCATGCACGTCAAACCACTCGCTGATCGCGTAGTTGTCAAGCCGTTTGAAGAGGCGGAGACGATCAAGGGCGGTATCATTATCCCCGACACCGCCAAAGAAAAGCCGATGCAGGGCGAGATTATCGAAGTCGGCCCGGGCCGCACCACCGAAGAAGGCAAGCGCGCCCCCCTGGAAGTCAAGAAGGGCGACAAGGTCCTTTACGGCAAGTACTCCGGCACCGAGGTGTCGATCGGCGGTGAGGAATATCTCATCATGCGCGAATCCGACATCTTCGCCGTCATCG
>CAYPYM010000179.1:0-2838 GCA_964414435.1 uncultured Ignavibacteriales bacterium
GAGACGATGATGCCTACGTGGCGAAATTCTCTCCGAACGCAACCGACCTTGTCTTCAGCACCTGTCTCGGCGGCGCGGCCCAGGATCATGCTCTCGATCTGGCTCTCGATTCGGCCGGGAATATCTACGCGACCGGTCTGACATTCGGCGCCGGTTTTCCGGAAGTCAACAGCTTCCAGGAGCACGGCGGGTACTGGGATACCTTCCTTGCCGAGCTGGCGCCGACCGGCTCCAACCTCGTTTTCAGCAGCTTCTACGGCGGTACCGACTATGACATCGGTTACGACATGGCGGTCGACCCGGCCGGGCGGATCACGCTCGCGGGCGCGACCAAGTCGGCCGATCTTCCGGTCGCCGGGATGTACGATTCGTTCGCGGGGGGAAGCTGGGATCTGTTTGTGGCGCGGTTCGACGGCGATTCGGTCTGCTGCACCGGGCTGCGGGGTGATCTCGACCACGTCGGCGGCGAAAGCGACAACGATATCAACATTGCCGATGTGACTTACCTCGCCCGTTATCTCTTCCGTGACGGCCCGATTCCATTGTGTGCGGACGAGGCTGAGATCGATCTGGCCGGTCCGGCCGGCCCCGATATCAGTGATCTGACTTACCTGGCCGCATACCTGTTTCAAGGGGGACCGCCGCCGCCGCCCTGCGCCGGCAGCCGGTGATTTTCCCGGTCCGAAAATGCTTGACTCTCCGCGCCCATGAGCTACATTTGGGCCATGTCGCATGATCAGCATCAGGAATTTTTCGATCGACTGGCCGCCGACTGGGATCTCATGTTCACCGCGGTGGATCTGGAGTTTCTCGAGCATATCGTGACCGGCCTTCCGGTTAAGGCCGGCTGGGATATTCTCGATCTCGGCTGCGGGACCGGTGTACTCTTTGATCTGCTCCGTCGCCGGGTGGGCGAAGCCGGCTCGGTGACCGGGGTCGACTTCTCGTTCGAAATGGCGCAGCGGGCCCTGCATAATTTCCCGTTCAAGAATGTCAACGTAATCGACGCCGATGCGGTCATGCTGCCGTTCGCCGATTCCACGTTTGATATGGCGGTCGCGTTCTCGGCGTTTCCGCATTTCAGCGATCAGCAGCGGTCGCTCGATGAAACTCATCGGGTGCTGAAACCGAAAGCGCATTTTTACATCATCCACCTGGTCTCGTCGCGCGAGCTTTCCGAAATGCACCAGCAGATCGGCGGCGCGGTTAAACACGACCAGATCCCCCCCGCCACCCGCCTTCGGGAAATGTTCGACAACAGCAAGTTTGTCGATGTGAGAATAGAGGATCACCCCGGGCTTTACCTGGCGACAGCCGTCAACATGAAATAGCCCGTCGGGTCCCCGTGTCCCCGCTTTCAACCCGAAATCGATTTCTCGCCCAGAGTGCGCTGTTTCTGGCGCTTGCGGTCGTGCTCCCGATCGGCTTCCACGCGTTCGGGGTCGGCGGCCGGGTGTTTCTACCGATGCATTTCCCGGTGCTCCTGGCCGGGTTCATCACCGGACCGTGGTCGGGGCTGATTGTCGGTCTCATCGCGCCGCTTCTCTCGCATCTGCTGACCACTATGCCGCCGACCTACGCCGTCCCGCTCATGTCGCTGGAGCTGCCGATGTACGGCCTCATCGCCGGAATCACCTACCGCCGTCTCCACCTCAATCTGTACCTCTCGCTGATCCTGGCGATGCTGTTCGGACGCGTGATGTTCGGACTGGGATTGCTTCTGCTCGGCCTGTTCATAAAGCTGCCGTACACGGCGGCGGAGTTCTTCTCCACCGGCGGCGCGATTGTGAGCGGCCTGCCGGGGATTGCGATCCAGATCGTGCTGATCCCGATTATCGTAGCCGCCGTAAACCGCCAGCGACGGTAATCCGCCCGCCCGTTTCTTCACCTATCATTGACGTTCCCTCGGACCGGGGGTAGTCACCCTTCGAGGGTGAAGATCGATTCTTCGTAGTCGTGGGTGACCACGAAGCCGAGGTTGTCGTAGCACTTGATCGCGTGCTCGTTATCGGCCCGGACGTTGAGCGCGATCAGCCGTCCCTCGTCGGCCAGCTCGCTCACGAGCCGGGAGGTCACCCGGGTGGCGTAGCCGCGGCCGCGCTGCTCGATCGCCGTGGCGATATTGCCGAGCACGGCCACGTTGTATTCTCTGGAGTAGACATGGATACCGGCCGCGGCGACAATCTGGTTATCGACGAAGTACCCGAAGTATTTTCCGGTTTCGAGCATACGCGGATCGAAGTAATTGCCGGGGTAGGCGTGCTTGTAAAGCTGGGTCAGCACGAGCATGTCGTTTCGGCCGAGCCGGCGCAGGTGGGGTTCATCGGCGGCGGAGTGATGCGGGACAAACTCGGCGAGCTGCATTTTCCTGAAAGAACCGAGCTGTGTTTCTTCGTATAACTCGGCGAACATCTCCCGGTAGATTTCGAAATAGTGGCAGTAAAACCGCGACGGCAGCAGCGGCAGCGCTTCGTCGAGCAGATCGGGGAACCGTTCGCTCAGGCCGAAGGCGAGCACGGTCGGCACCGCGCCGCCGCCGTACACGAGCAGACACTCGTCGATCGCAGTGCTCTTATGGTAGGTGGCGCCCCACTGGCAGTGCTCGAAGAAGAAATCATCGAGATCGCCGATGTGGTAGGCAAACAGCACCGGGTCGCGCCTGAAATGCTCGAGCAGCCGCTCTTTGTTGTGGGTAAAGATGAGCATGGGACCTGGCGATCGTGCGCCGAACGTACTGCCAACCGGCCGGAGCCGGCCGCGGTGCGTCTATTCTTTCCCTGACTGTATCTTCTGCAGGTAGCCGATTACATCGTCGAGCTGGTCGCGCCGAAAGGTCAC
>CAYPYM010000179.1:2848-6585 GCA_964414435.1 uncultured Ignavibacteriales bacterium
CTTTTTGGTCGGCAGCCACTTCTCTTCGTCGGAGAGGAAATATATCCGCAGTGAAACGAGCTGATGGCCCTTGTATTCGGAGTCCTCGATCACGAGCAGCTCGGTGGGATTGCGTTCCAGTTCAAATCTCATTGGGACTGACTCCTGTCTTGTCCGCCTCGTGTCCGGCTACCGCTTGTAGCCGATCGTGCGGAGAAATGCTTTCCGTTCGTTTTTGTCGGCCTCGGTTTCGATACCGAGCGGCGCCTGACCGTCGACCACGCCAATCACGCCGCGGCCGAGTTCGGTCTCGGCGACGAGGACTTCCAGCGGGTTGGCGGTGGCGCAGAAGATTCGGCAGACTTCGCTGACGTTTTTGATCCGGTTGAGGACATTGACCGGAAAACCGTCGCGCATGAACACGAAAAAGGTGTGGCCGCAGCCGACATCAAACGCGGCCTTGGTGGCCCGCTCGATCAGATCGTCGTTGTTGCCGTCGGTGCGGATCAGGCGCTTCTGCGACGCTTCGCAGAAGGCGATACCGAATTTGATGCCCGGCGCCGCCTCGGTCAGCGTCTCGTAGAGATCCTCGACCGTCTTGATAAAATGCGACATCCCGAATATGACATTGAGGTCCTCGGGGATGTCGATCTTAACCAGATGGGTTCGAAAGCCGCTTTCAGTCGCCATTGTTCTCCTCAAACAGTGAATCGGGCAGCTCGACATTGACCTGGGGGTTGCGGAAGTACTCGATCCCGGAGAAATTCACGCCGAACAGGAACGCCGCGCGTCCCTTGCCGTCGACATCGAATTCACGCGGCAGCCAGTAGTCGTCGACCGACGGCGCGTAGCTGATCGACATATCGAGCTGACTCAGTTTGAACATTGCCTTTTTTACCAGTTTGGCGGGGGAAAAGTCCACCCGGACGAGGTGAAAGCTGTCAGTGTCGAAGTAGTAGTCGCCGTTGATGTGCTCGTCGTCGTCGACCAGCGACCGCACATGGAAGTGATAGCAGGTGTGTCCCTCGATGTCATCCGCGATGCCGTCGTACTTGATCTCGTACTGGGCGCGGTAGTCGGGGTAGAACGGCCGCAGCATCGGGTAGCCGACGTTCCGGGAATTGCGATTGCGGGCCTTCTCGATCTTCTCGGCCGCCTTCTTGTCGCGCTCTTCCGGCGATTGCAGCTTCCCCTCCTTGTAATACTCGAGGTACTGTTCGTGGTAGAGGGCGGTGTCATCGACAAACTTGATATACACCTTTTTGATATACCGCGCCTCCTGCTTGAACTCATCGTTGTTCTCGCGCTTGCCCTCAAGATACTCGGTGTCGAATTCCAGCGTGTGGATCTGCTCGCGCTGCCGGAGGTCGACCGCCACGAACTGCTCGATCAACGCCTCCGTGTCGATCGCGGGGTCGTCCTGGGCGGTCGCCGGGGGCACCGCGGTCACGAGGAACAGCAACAGAAGGAACGAGATAACGAATTTCATGGCTTACCTTCCTGAATATGGATCGTCTCGATGTCATCGCCGATCACGATCCGATCGACGGCATCCATGCCGTAGACCACCTGCCCGAACACGGTGTAGCGTCCTTCCAGATGCGGCTGCGGCGACAGCGTGATGAAAAACTGCGAGCCGCCGGTGTCGCGTCCGGAGGTGGCGATTCCGACCGTACCGCGCAGGTACGGTTCGTCCGAATACTCGTCCCTGATGTAATATCCTGGTCCGCCCCAGCCGTCGCCGCGGGGATCGCCACCCTGGACGACAAAGTTGGGGACAACCCGGTGAAAAGTCAAATCATTGTAGAATCCATCCTCGGCCAGCGAGATGAAATTGATCACGGTGAGCGGGGCGGTATCGAAGAACAGTTCCATCTCGACTTCGCCCCGCGATGTGACGATCGTGGCAAACGGATTGGTGCGATACTTCTCCAATGCCGACCGAATTTTCCGTTCGCTGATGTGCGTCTCGGCGAGCAGGGAAACAGCCGGCCTGGGCCCCGTCACTTCCTCGTCCCAGAGCGCCGAGGCCTCCCGCCGCACGACATAGTTGTTGTCGCTGATGCCCATCCGCAGAATCGCCATCGCGTTGGAATCGGGTTCATCACCCTTGAGAAACGGACGGGTCGCCTCGACCAGCGAGCGCCGGAGATCGGTTTCGATCGCCTCGCCGCGCGACATGATCGTCCGCAGCACCGGCAGGTATTGAGCCGCCTCGAGCCGCGCCACCTGATCGCAGGCGAGGCTGTTGACGACAAAGTCCGAATCGTTGAGGGCATCCCTAATATAGAGATCGGCGTTAGCCGTGTCGACATCCATGAGAGTGCCGAACGCCGCCGCGCGCACCATCGCGCTGTCGTCGCGGAACAACATCGCCAGCCTCGGCAGGTTGTTCTTCTCTCGGGTGAGACCGAGCGCCTCGGCGCAGGCCGCCCGCACCCGGGCGTCATCTGTGCGCAGGAGCGAATCGATGTAGTTGACCGCCCGCCCTTTCTGAATCGACGCCGTATAGGCCACCGCGGCCGACGTGATATGGTCGGTCCGATACGTTGCCGCCGCCTCCTGCGCCGCCGCCACCCCCTGCGGG
Organism: uncultured Ignavibacteriales bacterium; assembly: GCA_964414435.1. Lineage (GTDB taxonomy): Bacteria > Zixibacteria > MSB-5A5 > GN15 > FEB-12 > JAGNLV01. The sequence goes on from CAYPYM010000179.1 coordinate 5,415, forward strand.
CTGTCGATCTGCTGCAAGGCGTTGATCAGCGCCACGATCAGCCGCTCATCCTTTTCCGATTCCAGCTTTTTCACCAGAAGGTGCCCGAGACCGTTGTCGCCGCGGCGGGCCAGTTCGCCTATCGCGGTCGCCACGACGCCTTCGTCGCCGTCGTTCAGCGCGATTGTCAGGTAGCGCTGGGCGTCGTCGTCTTCGACCGCACCCAGCCCGCGGAGAGCCGTCGATCGGAGGAATGCGTCGGGGTCGGCGAGATAATCGAGATACTGGGCTTTGGCCGGAGCGTATCGAAAACGGGCGAGCACGTACAGGCATTTCTGCCGGACCACGTCGTCCGGCTCAGACTTCATCAGCGCCAGCACCGAATCGGCGTACGCCTTTGCATTCATGCGGGATATCGCCATCACGGCCGCCTCGCGGACATCCGGCGACGGATGCGTGAACATATCGAGTACCGTCTCGATCACATCGGTCTGGGTCGAGTCGGCCAGCCGCCCGGCTGCTTCGACCGCCTTGGCCGTGATGGTCGGGGGGAGATCCTGGGCGCGATCGAGCAGGCTGCCGGCCGCCTCTTTCTGGCGGGTGAAGCCGATCGCCTCGGCGGCGGTCGCAGCGACATCCCAGACCGTGTCGTTCAGCAGCGGCAGGAGCGGCTCGGCGCTCCCCTTGCCGCCGATTCGTCCCACGGCGAGCGCGGCCCGACGGCGGATGGCCGGGTCCGGATCATCGAGGTACCCCTTCAGCCGATTTGACAGCTCGCGCCGATCCTCGAGATGGATGATCTTCGCTTGCTTGTCGAGCGGGCCCTCCGGATGTATCGTGTCCCAGAGGTAGTAGCCGACAATGGCGACGATAATTAGCAGCGCGATCCATCGAGCGGTTTTGATACCGTTATTCATAAGATCGAAAGGTACGACCGCCCGTTTTGGGCGTCAACTTTTTTGAGATAAGGGAGATAGCGGGATCGATGGCGTACCTGCGCACTAAAAAACCCCTGATGGTCAGTCAGGGGTCTGGTCAAACAAAACCGGGCTGTGGTTACCCGCTTTTTGGTCATAATGGTAGAGAGCAAAGCTCGTGCCCTCGGAGAAGCAAGCGTCCGCTGACCAGTCGCATACGTCAACCCGTTATCCCCGAGCTACATAAGATTGGCTGCCGGGCCGAAGTGCGCACT
>CAYPYM010000180.1:0-6566 GCA_964414435.1 uncultured Ignavibacteriales bacterium
CACCTCGACCGGCCGCCAGTATGACCAGACCGGCGAAGTGACCGGCGGCCGCGTCGCCGACGTCGCCGGCCGTTACACCGTCCGCGCCCTCCAGAAGGGCTGGACCGTGGACGCCATCGTCGAGGCGATCGTGAACAGCGGCAAGGGCAAGATCATCGCCCACCCCGAAATCACCACCGTCGACAACAAGGAAGCCCGCATCCAGATGGGTCAGAAGATCCCGGTCAAGCAGTTCGACGAGTCCGGTAACGTCGTGATCGTGTTTGAGGAAGTCGGTACCATCCTCACCGTCACCCCGCACATCACCGCCCAGGACCAGATCCTCATGCACCTGCAGCCGGAGCGCTCGACCTACGCGTTCGACCCGAACGGCGTGATCATCAACACGAACAACGCCGAGACCAACGTCATCGTCTCCAACGGACAGACGGCCGTCATCGGCGGCCTGACGACCGAGGACGAGGTCTCCGCCGAGATCGGTGTCCCGCTGCTGAAGGACATCCCGCTGCTCGGCAACCTCTTCAAGTTCACCCAGAAGCGGTCCGAAGTCCGCGACCTGGTGATCTTCGTCACCCCGACGATCGTCGACAACAACCTCGCGATGGGCGACACCGAATCCAAGAACTGAGCCGCCCCATCGTAGCGCGATAGACCGCGACCCCGCTTCTCCGGAAGCGGGGTCTTTTTTTGCCCGGCCCGGCCGCGGCCAGTTTTCTCTTTGCTTCCCGGCCCCTCATCTCTACATTTGAAGACGAGATGGCTGATATATCCGAGACCACACCGACACCCGCCGATACCATCCACGGGGCCTTCCTGGCCGGCGCCGAGCGCTTCGCCGAAAAGGCCGCGCTGAAAGGCTTCGGCGGCCTCGGCCGGACCTACACCTACGGCGAGGCGGCCGACCTCGTCCGCCGGCTCGCCGCCGGCCTCCGCGAGGCCGGCCTGGCGCAACTGGGTGAAATCGGCCTGCTCTCCGAGAACCGTCCGGAATGGTGCCTGGCCCACCTGGGAATCCTGGCCGCCGGCTGCACGGTCGTGCCGATCGATGCCAACCTGCGGGAGAAGGAAATCAGCTATATCGCCGGCCACGCCCGCCTCGGCGCCATCGTCTGCTCGCGCCGGTTCGAGGACCTCGTGGCCGATCTCCCCGGCGTACGCCTCATCTCGCTGGAAAACGACTCGCCGCGGAGCTGGCTGAAACTGCTCGGTCGCGCCGAAGACTGTCCCGACTGCGCGGCCGACGTTGCCGCCCTCATCTATACCTCCGGCACGACCGGCACCCCCAAGGCGGTCGAACTGACCCACCGGAACATCCTCGCCAATTTCGAGGGAATCCAGCGCTCGATCCGCTTCGACGAAGAGGACGTCTTCCTCTCGGTGCTGACGCTGCTCCACATGTTCGAGATGACCACCTGCTACATCACGCCGCTCCTCTCGGGTTCGACCGTCGTCCACGTGCGCTCGCTCAAGTCGAAAGATATTATCGAGGATATCAGGTACAACAAGGCCACGATCATGTGCGGGGTACCGCTGCTGTTCGAAAAGATGTACCACCAGATCCGCAGGGGGATATCGGCCGCCCCCTCCTCGCTCCGGTCGCAGCGGCGAGGAGGTCCTGGTCGAGCTGGTGTCCGCGCTCTGCGCGACCGCGCTCGCGCTGCTGGTGGTCGAGGACATCCAGTGGTGCGATCCCTCCTCGCACAAGGTGCTGTTCCGGACCATGTACATTTCTACCGTCGCCGCCTGGCAGGCGGGGCTCAAACTTGGCAAGAAGCTGTTTCGCCCCCTGCGGGAAAAGGCCGGCCTCGAGACGATCCGCCTGTTTGTCTCCGGGGGCGCCGCCCTGTCACCGAGAATCTGTCGATTTTTCAATATGATCGGGTTCGACTTCCTCCAGGGCTACGGCCTCACCGAGTGTTCGCCGGTCGTGTCGTTCAACCGTCCGGACAATATCAAATTCGGTTCGGTCGGCCCGCCGCTCGACAATATCGTCGTGTCCATCCTCGACCCCGGCCCCGACGGTGTCGGGGAGGTCCTGGTTAAGGGAGAGGCGAACAGCCGGGGCTACCGCGACAATCCCGAGGCCACCGCCGCGCTCATCCGGGATGGCTGGCTGCATACCGGCGATCTCGGCCGGCTCTCGGGCGGCCATCTCTGGATCACCGGCCGACGCAAGACCCTGATCGTCTCGGGCGCCGGCAAGAACATCTATCCCGAGGAACTCGAGGAAAAACTCATGGCGGCCGCCGAGATCAGTGAAACGGTTGTCTTCGGACGGCAGAAAGCGGGCAAACAGGGCGAGGAGGTCCGGGCCGTCATCGTGCCCGATCTGGAGTATCTCGCGGCCGATGTCGGTATCGATCCCGCCGCGCCCGATCTGGAGAAGGTGAAGGCGGCGATCGATCAGGCGGTCGCCATGGTCAACGCCCATATGGCCACATATAAACGAATCGCCGCCTGGGACGTACAACTGGAAGAACTGGAGAAGACATCGACCCGGAAGGTCAAGCGATTCCGTTACCGCTGACCGACCGGACACCGGGAAGACTATGATCGACACGCGGGAAATCGAACTCGATACCAACGGGTACTGCGATATTATCGATATCACCGACCGGATCGCCGACGCGGTCCGCGACTCCGGCCTCACCGGCGGGATCGTGACCGTCTTTTGCCCCGGATCCACCGGCGGCCTCACCACGATCGAAAACGAGCCGGGGCTCCGCAAAGACCTGCCGCAGTTCTTCGAGAAGATCATCCCCTCGGACAAAAACTACCACCACGACGAGACCTGGCACGACGGTAACGGTTTCTCGCACCTCCGGTCGGCCCTGATCGGCCCGGACCTTACGGTGCCGTTTATGGGCGGCCGGCTGACTCTGGGCGCCTGGCAGCAGGTCGTCTTTCTCGACTTCGACAACAAAGCGCGCTGCCGCCGTCTGGTGGTGCAGATTATCGGTGAATAGGGAGGAATCATGACGGTTAGTGCCATACTTCGATCGGGAACCACCGTCCGCCTCATAGCGCAAACCAGGCTTCCCCTGGAATGCAATTATCTCGAGATCGACAACTACGAAGATATCATCGGTGCGATCAAGCGGCTCGATGTCCGCGGGGCGCCCGCGATCGGCATCGCCGCCGCCTACGGACTGGCCCTCGCCGTCGAGCAGTCCAAAGAGCATAGCCGTGACTATATCGAAACGGTGGCCGGCGAAATCAAGGCGGCCCGACCGACCGCGGTCAATCTCGCCTGGGCGGTCGACCGGGTGCTGGCCCGGCTCGACAAAGAGAAGCCGGCATCGCGCGAGGATACCCTCGCCCTGCTCTGGGCCGAGGCCGAGGCGATCCACAATGAAGACCGTGACCTCTGCGACCGGATCGGCCATTTTGGGGCCGATCTGATCCACTCCGGCGATACGATCCTGACCCACTGCAACGCCGGCGCGCTGGCCACCGGCGGGATCGGCACCGCCCTTGCGGTGATCTACACCGCCCACGACCAGGGGAAGAAGATAGCCGTCTACGCCGATGAGACCCGTCCACTCCTGCAGGGCGCCCGCCTCACCTCCTGGGAATTGCAGCAGGCCGGGATCGATGTTACCCTGATCTGCGACAGCGTCGCCGCCACCCTGATGCGGCAGGGGAAGGTCAGCCATGTGATTGTCGGGGCCGACCGGATCGCCAAAAACGGCGATTTCGCCAACAAGATCGGGACGTACCCGCTGGCTATCATGGCCAGTGCCCACAACGTGCCCTTCTACGTGGCGGCCCCGTATTCGACCTTCGATGACAACGTCCCGACCGGGGCCGATATTGCTATTGAGGAGCGGGCGGCCGAGGAGGTCACGGAGGGATTCGGCAAGCGGACCGCCCCCGCCGATATTGCGGTGTTCTCGCCGGCCTTTGATGTGACACCGTTCGAGCTGGTGACTTACTATATTACCGACAACGGCCTGAAACCCGGGGGACGGGCGCCGAAGGAATAGCCGCTTCGGAAAAGAGGCGAGACGCGCTTTCCGGCGGTTTCAGGTCCAGTTTAAGATTGCCCCGGATTCGGTCGATGTTGTATACAACGGGGTTAGTTCGAGTTCAACCATGAGATCTCACAAACGTATCACGAAGGCGCTCGCCGCGCTGACCTATGATCTGTTCGCCGAGCGGCTCAATCCGCCCGCCCCGGCCACGCTGCATCACAAGGTCCGGGCGGCGACCGAACAGGCGCGCCCCGAGCGCTCGACCATACCCACCGCGTCGGCCGCTCCCCGGACAAGCCTTCCGCCGGTCGAAGAGCTCTATCGCCTCTTCGACTACTACAACTGGAAGTACTTTGGCGGAAAGCTCCCCTCGGTGAAGATCGAGTATTCGAACCGGATGACCGCCGCCGGTTCCTATTCGATCAACCGAAAACTGATCAGGATCGGCCGCAAATACCATGAGATTTTCCCGCAGGATCTCGAAGATACCCTCAAACACGAGATGATCCACATCCGGCATCACCACCACGACGCCGCGTTCAAACGCGAGGCCGAGCGAGTCGGCGCCTCGCTGCGGGCGCGGGAACACCCGCTGCTGCGGCGGCCGCCGAAATACGTCTACGAGTGTCCGGGATGCGGTCTGGAATACCCCCGCCAGAAGCGGCTGGTGATGGCGTCGTGCGGAAAGTGTTCACGCGGACGGAAATTCGATCCGCGCTTCAAACTGCGGCGGAAGAAGGTGGTCGCCACCGGTCGAGCCGCCGCCAAAGACTAACACCCGCCCCTTCAGGCGTCTTTCGCCTGCTCGACCGGGAGGTCGGCCAGAACCCTTTCGATCAACGGCCGGCAGGCCATCAGCGCCGCCACGCTGCCCCCCTCGGTAAAACACTTGATCAATCGTAGCAGCACCAATTGCGGCTCACCATCAAAACTGACGATCCGTCCCTCGGGGGATATCGTCAGCCCGGCTCGGCCGGCCTGAGCATGGGCGGTCTCGGTGCCGACTGCCTCCGTCTGCTGGCGGATCACGCTCTCAAAGAGCTGCAGATATGATTTCATAATATCGTTACCCTGCGAAACTTCGAAACAGCCCTCCTGTTAATATATCGGTAAGTCGGGGCGGCCGGTGAAGTCTGCCCGGCCTTCGCCCGCCCGCCGGCGACTGCGGACTCCGGTCGGCCGCTTCTTGGTCCCGGCGGCTCCGCCGCTCGCGGGGGGCCGTAAGTCATTCTAAGACAACGGACCTGCTGGCTTTCCCGCCCTTCACAGGCTGCTCCGGACACAATAAATATTTTAGGGTCGCGGCTTGACATTGAGAAAAAATCGTTTATACTGTTTGGCTGTTTTTATGAAGTAACACAAACCGTTAGAGTTGATGGATGAAGACATTTATTCCGAAAGTCGATCCTAACAACCGTAAATGGTGGGTGCTTGATCTCGATGATGTGATTCTCGGCCGGGCGGCGATCAAGGTCGCCAATGTCCTGCGCGGCAAAGACAAACCGATCTTCACGCCGCATCTCGACACCGGCGATCACGTCGTCGTCATCAACGCCGAGAAAGTCCGTGTGACCGGCAAAAACAAGCCGGACCAGCTCCGCTATTACCGGTATTCCGGTTATCCCGGCGGGCTTCGGACCACCACGTTCAGCGAGCTGATGGACAAGAAGCCGGAAGAAGCCTTCCGCCTCGCCGTCAAGCGCATGCTGCCGAAAAACCGGTTGGGTCGCAAGATGCTGAAGAAATTACACGTGTATGCCGGTGCCTCCCACGGGCACCAGGCCCAGAAGCCGGAAACACTGAAACTGTAGAGTGAATCGATTGCCGATGGAAGACAGCAAACAGGCCGCTACCGGCCGGCGGAAGTGCTCGGTCGCCCGCGCACGTATCGTCAGCGGTGACGGCAGCTTTACGATCAACGGCCGCGAAATCTCCGATTACCTCAAGCGCGATCCGCTGGTGGCCCACGCCAAGGAGCCGCTGTACGTCACCGACATGGCCGACAAGGTCTCGGTCGAGTGCACGACCCGCGGCGGCGGTCTGACCGGTCAGTCCGGAGCGGTTCGGCTCGCCGTGGCGCGCGCCCTCGCCGCGCTCAACGAAGATTTTCGCAAGCCGCTGCGCCAGGGCGGATTTCTCACCCGCGACGCCCGCGAGGTCGAACGGAAGAAATACGGCCGCCCGAAAGCGCGCAAGCGCTTCCAGTACTCGAAGCGTTAAACCGAGTGCACCATCCCCGCCGATTGGCGGGGAAATAAACAATCCCGGCCGATCGCGACGGGGGTCCCGCCGAATCTCACAGGGTCCGAAGCGAAATGACGCCGGGGTAACGAATAACCGTATCTTACAGTCAGGATGTCCATGGCAACTCCCCAGGTAAAAGACCTGCTCCAGGCCGGGGTCCATTTCGGTCACCAGACCCGTCGGTGGAACCCCAAAATGAAGCCGTTCATCTTCGCCGCCCGGAACGGCATCTACATTATCGACCTCCAGAAAACCCTCAACGCCCTCGAACAGGCCCGCCGCAAAATCTCCGAGACGATCGGACGCGGCAAGACCGTGCTGGTCTGCTCGCATCTGCTCGCCGACGTC
>CAYPYM010000181.1:0-6549 GCA_964414435.1 uncultured Ignavibacteriales bacterium
GACCCTTCCCCCCGAGGAGTTTGTCGGCATCAACTGGGATCTGATCAGGGGCTTCATCGACGAGCATATCGGAGGGCCGGTAAACAACCTGTGCATCTACACATCGCGCGGATGCCCGTACACCTGCTCGTTCTGCATGGAATGGCTGAAGAAGCGAGGCTGGCGCCCCTATCCTCCCGAAGCGGCCGCAGAAGAGGCCCATCGGGCCGTGCAGGAGCTGAACTCGCGATCGATCGGCATCGCCGATGCCTGTTTCGGGGTGCGCCGCGACTGGCGGCGGCGGTTTCTCAAACGGCTGGCCGAGTTCAAACCGGACTACTGGGTGGTCTTCGAGACGCGGTCGAAGTATATCGATCGAGAAGATGCCGAAATTCTGGCCGGGATCAAGTCACAGGTTCAGTTCGGAATAGAAAGCGGTTCTCCGCGGATGCTCCAGCTTATGAGCAAGACGAGGAATCCCGAGAATTACCTTCGTCATTTTTCCGAGTGCAGCCGGATGCTCTCGTCGTACGGGGTGCTGCACAACGCGAATCTCATCTTCAATCACCCCGGTGAGACCGAAGAATCGCTGCACGAAACCTACGCCCTGATCGATCAGGAACTGGAGGCGGGCAACAATTCGCTGATGTGGGCGACCTTCTCGTTCATGGATTTTCCCGGCTGCGAGATCGATCAGAACCGCGAATATTACGAGAAGACGTTCGGTACCCGCTTCCTGGCGAAAGACTGGTGGCGAGAGGATGTCGACCAGTTCGAAGCTTGCCGCCGGAGCGAGCCGTCCTCGGATCTCAGCGGCGACCGGGCGCAGCTCTGGAAGCGGCTGCTCGATGAACGCGAACCGCGCATGCAGAACGTGCTTACCGATGCCGCCTTCCGGTTCTCGGCCCAGTCGTATTTCCGCCACTGGCAGGAAGATCCCCGGTTTGCCCGGGTGGCCGCCTCCGGCAGTTTCTGAAGCGCGACAAAAGCTACCCCTCTCACTTGCCTCAACAAGGAAGCCCCGGGCGACTCGGCCGGGGCTTCCCTGCTTTTGTTCGGAGGCGAAGCGGGTCTGCTTACCAAGTCTGGTACATATTGATTGTGTGATAGTACTCTCCGACCTGCAGTTTACCGAGATAGACCAGCGACCACACCCGTTTCCCCTCGTCCGACCGGCCGTGCCAGGTCACGGTGTGCTTGCCGGCGGCCATCGTACTGTCGATCAGGGTGCGCACCAGTTTACTGTTCATATTGTAGATCATGAACTTCACGCGCGCCTTCTCGGGCAGCTTGAACGTGATATTCGTCAGCGTGTCGAATGGATTGGGCTCGTTCTGCTCCAATACCATCCCCGGCGCCAGGCGCGGACCGTATCCGGGCAGCGTGGTCGGATCGACATTGGTTCCGGTGTAGAATGGCGTGCCGTCCTGATCGTACGTGATCATGCGGTAGATTCCGAGCGCCTTGAACTGCTCCTCCGCTTTCGCCCAGTTGCGGGTATCGATTTCGTGCACGACGCCGGTCGTATCAACCATCGTGTGCCCCAGCAGCATGCCGGTACTGTCGAACGTGTAGATATCTTCGGTCCACCCGGCGTGCGCACCGGGGAGCGCGTGCAGGGTAGTGGAGTAGCTTCCATCGGGGTGAACCGTGTAGTCCTCCTGCATCTCGGGGATGGGCTCCTTGGTGTTCGACGGCCAGCCGATCGTGAAGGTGGTGTCCTGCTTCAGTGAATCGAGGGCCAGCGTCACCTTGTGGTAGTCGGTGCTGTCGATCTGCAGTTCCATGGCCCAGCGGTCCTTCGTGATATCAAGGCTGGTCGTCGTGGTGGTGCGAGTCACGGTCATGCCGGTGTTCTTATCGGCATAGTCACCGACCGCCTCGATCTTCGCCGACGGCACTGACTGCAGCGCTGCCACGGCCAGTTTCGTGTCGTCGAGATTGTGAAGCCCGACGATTTTCAGCAGGCACAACGGATTACATCCCTGCGATTCGATCTTCAGGTCGGGGAGTCCCACCGCCGTAAACAGGCGTTCGAGCGACCCCGACATGAGCATCGATTCGTCGATACCCGCCACCGTGATTTCGTAGTCTCGATCCGAGACTCGAAACTGTGACGACACGATCGCGATGACAAGCGCAAACACGACCGCCGCCGCCGGAACGGCATATCGACGAACGAAGCTCCTGCTTTGCCGCCGGCCGGATGTGGTGGTGTCCGATTCGAGACGGTCGGGTGTATTTCGGCGCAATTTTCCAAAGTCCATCGGTTCCTCCCCTGCGTCGGCTGCAACCGCCTCGAGATCCTCCACGATCAGGTTCCGAGCCCGCTCGAGATCGGAACAGGCGGCGCACTCGGCCAGATGCTCCCGAACGGAGCGATCGGTCGCGTCGTCGGCCAGCCCCCGGCGGGAGGCGTTTACTCGGGCCTGCGCTTTGCTGCAACGCATAAATCATTCTCCTTTTCGAACCGCTCGGCGATACTCACTCCCGGACGGGAGCTGATATACGCCAGCAGTGCGGCTTTCATTTTTCTGCGTGCACGGGATAATCTGGCTCTCACCGAAACCTCCGAGGCGCCGGAGAGTTGAGCCAACTCCGCAACCGGCCAGCCTTCGATGTCAAACAACAACACCAGCGCGCGGTCGTGCACCGAGAGCGGCCTCATGGCAATCGCCAGCCGCCGTCGGGCGTGAATCGGCCCGCTCACCCGCTCCGCAGCCACGACAACCTCGTGCTCCGGTTTGAGCCGTTCGAACCGCCGCCACCACGGCGTGGCGACCCGATTGCGGTGGCAGTTGACGATCAACCGATAGAGCCAGGGGCGAAACGCGTCCGGATCGCGAAGTTGCCCGAGGCGCGGCATGGCCCGGCAGACCGCCTCCTGGTAGAGGTCATCGCCGTCCTCGCGGTTACCCGCGAGCATCCGGCAAAATGCCTCGGCCGAACGGTGCAGCGGCTCCAACAGATTCCAGAATTGTTGATTATCCTCGTGCATCTACAACCAAGACAGGTGTGAGACATTCCGAGTGACAGGGAAACTGATACAATATAATCGATTTTCGCGGACTAGGCCACCCGGCCGCCGAGCTCCGCCTCTAATACCTCAAACAGCCAACGAAAAAGCCCCGGTGAGCACCGAGGCTTTTCCCATTGCAATGAATTGATAATGGCCGCTCAGCGGCCGGCCATCTTCTGGAGTTCCTCGGGATAACGGCTCCCCATCACTTTGATTTTCGAGGCCGCGCTGTCGATCTCCCGGAGATCATCGGCCGACAGCTCGATCGATGCCGCACCGAGATTCTCCTCGAGGCGGTGCAGTTTTGTCGTGCCGGGGATCGGCACGATCCACGGTTTCTGCGCCAGCAGCCAGGCGAGCGCGATCTGGGCCGGCGTGGCCTTCTTCTCTTTTGCGACGTTGCCTAACAGGTCAATCAGCGCCTGGTTCGCCTTGAGCGCTTCCGGCTTGAAGCGCGGCAGACGACTTCGGAAATCCGAGCTGTCGTACGTGGTGTTGGTATCGATCTTGCCGGTGAGATAACCGCGCCCCAGTGGGCTGTACGGCACGAGCCCGATTCCGAGTTCTTCGAGAGTCGGAATGACTTCCGTTTCGAGATCCCGCAGCCACAGAGAATACTCGCTCTGAAGTGCCGTAACGGGCTGGACCGCATGGGCGCGGCGAATCGTCTCCGCTCCGGCTTCGGAAAGACCGAAATGCCTGACCTTGCCTTCCCTGATGAGATCCTTAACCGTTCCCGCCACATCCTCGATCGGTACATCGGGATCCACCCGATGCTGATAAAACAGGTCGATCGTATCGGTGCGAAGGCGCTTGAGCGATGCCTCGGCCACCTCACGAATATGTTCCGGCCGGCTGTCGAGTCCGACCCAGCCGCCCGAGCCGTCGGGCTTGAGCTTGAATCCAAATTTCGTGGCGAGCACAACCTTGTCCCGGAAAGGAGCGACGGCCTCTCCGACCAGCTCCTCGTTGATAAACGGGCCGTATACTTCGGCCGTATCGAAAAACGTAACGCCGAGATCAATCGCCTTGTGAATCAGTGAAATCATCTCGGCCCGGTCGGCCGCCGGACCGTAAGCAAAACTCATCCCCATACATCCGAGGCCGAGTGCCGAAACTTCCAGATTGTCGTGTCCCAGTTTGCGTGTATGCATATTGTCGCTCCTGCTCGTTTGTCAAATTTCTGAAGTCGAAACACAAAAGTGCCCTGTGATGATCAACCGGGAAACGACGCCAAAGTGCCCCGGTATCTTCCGCCTGTTTGATACGGCAGCAGGGATCGGTAGAGCGATTCGGGAAGGTACGGTGACCGGGCAGCCTACCAACCCGCAATGCGACACGGCCGCCCGGTTACTCCCGGACGGCCGCGTTCACTATTGCCTATTCTCGTCGGGTGCTCACTACGGACACGCGCCCGGCTCAGGTCCGCCCTGGAAAATATACGCCACGAGGTAAGTCAGGTCAGCTACATTGGGGGTGCCGCCGGAACTGTCGACGTCCCCGTGGACCTCGCAGGCCGGGGCCGGGCCGCCTTTGAACAGGTAGGCGACGAAATAGGTCAGGTCGGCAATATTGACCAAATTCGATCCGTCCACGTCGCCGCGCAGCGTGCAGCAACTGGCCGAGGCGACCAACTGCCCACGGATCTCGCCGGCCGGGAACGCCGCCGAGTGAATGTTAACGTAGAGATCTCCCTTGAGGAAATTGATAATGTCGGCCGTGCCGAGATACCACTGCTCCCGGATCGGACTGAGCGGCGAACTGAATCCGAACTGAACCGCACCGTTGGTGCAGACCGGCGCCGCGTGGATATGAGCATCGGTCGGGCTGTACACACTGTGGGTGCCGGCGACGGTCATCTCGCGACCACCGTCTTTCAATTCAACCGTCGCGTAGCCGCTCGCTCCGCTGCCGGTACCGGCGCAGGCGTTGGCCTGATCCTGGGTGATCGGGAAGCCCATCATGATCGGCCCCTGATCGATCTGACCCCGGATTTCACCGGCCGGGAAGTAGTAACTGTGAATGTTGACATACAGATCGCCGGCCAGAAGATTGTCGACATCGGCCGGGGTAAGCGCCCAGGTCTCGTCGATCGGGCTGGTCGCACTCGAGAATGCGAACTGGACGGGACCGTCGACCCCGATCGCCCCGAGATGGATATGGCCGTCGGTCACGCCGAACACGTCGTGCTCGGCGTGGATGCTCAGTTCGTTCATGTCGGCGTTGAGTTCAATCACCGCAAACCCGGTCGCCGCACTGTTGGTGCCCGCCTCGGTGCTGTCGAGCGGAAACGCCCAGCGAATCGCCTGGCGCGCGATCTGGCCGCGGATCTCACCGCCCGGGAACGCGGACGTGTGGATATTGACATAGTAGTTGCCGCCGAGCAGATCCCGGAGGCTGAGCGTATCGATCGCCCACGTGTCGGAGATCGGGCTGTCCGGACTGTTGAGGCCGAATACCACCGGACCGTTCACGCCCGGCGCGCCGAGATGGATATGGGCGTCAATCGCGCTGTCGGCCGGGATATCGTGGGTGACATCGAGATTGAATTCGGTCCCGGCCGAGGTCAGCTCGCCGATCGCGTAGCCGGCATGAAGGCTGTTGGTGCCCGCCCCGGCCGCCGCCTGCTGTTCATCGAGCGTGAAGACGAACTTGATCGGATCCTGCACGACCTGTCCGCGGATCTCCCCGGACGGATAAGTCGCCGAGTGAATATTGACGTAGAGATTCCCCGCAAACAGGTTGTCGACATCGGTCGGTGTGACCGCCCAGGTCTCGCTGATCGGTGAATTCGGGCTGGCGAAACCAAACGCAATCCCGCCCGATACGCAGGGCGCCCCGAGATGCACGTGCGCGCCGGTCGGCGAGGCGACATCGTGTTCGACGTAGAACGAGAGTTGGCTCGAGTCGGCGCTGAGCACCGCGATGCCAAAGCCGCGGGCCGTGCTGCCGGTCCCGGCGCAGTCGTTCGCCTGATCGCCGTCGATCAGAAACGCAAACACCTGTGGCTCCGGCGGCGTAGCGACAAAGATCGTGTCCTTCATCGTGGTCGGGTGCACCGCACAGTGATACGGGAACGGCCCGGGGCCGTCGGCAACCTCGATCACGATATCGAAACTGTCGCCGACCGCCAGGGTCGGTGAGGCCCAGGTCTTGGGTGAGGAAACATCGGAGGTCGACGTGTGGGCGGATCCGGTTACCATGGTCCAGCGCACTGTATCGCCGGGCTGAACGACTGTTCCGGCCGGCGAGAAGTAGAAGTCGCCGACATCGATGTGGTGAACCGTTGCGTGAGCCGCGCCGAGCGGCACAATCAGGCACAGCGCCGCCGCGGCAATCATTCCTCGAGCATTCATTGCGTGCTCCTTCCTATGGTCTTTGTTTTGGATGCCTGTGATGTCATATGAGAGGAATGCGCCGATGCCATCCGTACACCCATACGTGGATATTTTTACTCCAAATTCTGCGCCGGGCGAGGCCGTCCCCGATGGAGCTTGACAATACGGGGCCGCACGGTCGATATTGAGACAACTTATGTCACTGTCTGATCG
>CAYPYM010000182.1:0-6545 GCA_964414435.1 uncultured Ignavibacteriales bacterium
CCCCTCTCCCTTCCCTCGAAAATCATCTGGATCCGCCTCTTTCGAGAATGCCTTGTACCCCAATTCATCAAACACGCAGAACACCACCCGCTGAAGGATACCCTTCGACTGGCTCTTGAACCCCCGCGCCGAGAGCACCATGTTGAAGGCGCAGGCGGCCATCGGGAATCCCCCCACGCCGGTGCCGAACGCGGGGAGTGCGATTGAGGTCACGCCGATTTTTTCGGCCAGCGTGAGACTCGCCAGCGTGGCGCGGCGAATGAGCTTGTCCGAGGTCCGCAGGTCCTGGCCCATGACCGCGGCGTGAATGACGTACTTATAGGGCAGTCTCCCGGCGGTGGTGGCGACCGCCTCGCCCGGCATGACCGGGCCCTTGAGCATCGCCTCCTCCTCGACCACCTTGCCTCCCATCCGCTTGATTGCCCCGGCGACCCCGGAGCCCATCCAGAAATGGTTGTTGGCGGCGTTGACGATGCATTCGGTGTCGACCGTGGTGATATCGCCCTTGACTATTTCGATCGTGTACGGCATACCTTCACCTCACCTGGTTCGTCGATTCACTGTCGGCCTTGGGCTTCTTGTCCCTGCGCCGGTTGATAACCCGCTGCTCGAACTGCTCGAACCCGAACACAACCGCCGAGCCGATCAAGGTCCCCAGCACCGCCCCCGCCAGGACATCGCCCGGATAATGCACCCCGACAAACACGCGGCTGATCGCAATCAGTCCCGCAATCGCCCAGAGATACCAGCGCGTTTGCCGCACGGTGAGCGAAAAGAGCGCCGCCTGGGCGAACGCGTTGGCGGCGTGCGATGACGGCATTGAATAGCCGCCCCCACACCCGACCAGCCGATGGATATCGGTCAGGGTGTGGCACGGTCGCGGCCGCGCAATCAGCGGCTTCAGGAATCCGGCCGAGAGCTGATCGGAAAGGAACAGCGCGATCGCCGAGAAAAGCACCAGCCACCGGAGCCGCGCGTTCCCTTTCCAGAGCAGGAGGATCGCTACGATAGCGTAGGCCATGCGAAGGAGCATGTCGGACGTGATAATCGGCATGAACCAGTTCGTGACCGGATTCTGCAGATCAACGTTGATAAACAGGAAGACCGCCTTATCGATCGCGATCAGCGTGTCAAGCATACGTGTCGGGATTTCCTTTCAGGAATCGGTTCAGTTGGGTCAGGGTCGGCATTCCGCCGCGCGCGCCCGGGCGGGTGCATTTCAGGCCGGCGGTCGCGTTGCCGTATTTCAACCGCGTCGGCAAATCCCATCCCTTCAACAGGCCGTAGATATAGCCGACATGGAACGCATCGCCGGCGCCGGTCGTGTCGACCGCCTGCACTCGGTACGCCGGATGGTGCCCGAACACACCTTGTTCGAGCGCGGTCGCGCCTTTGGTCCCCTCGGTGATCACAACCGTACCGCCCGTAATGCCGTGGAGCCTGGTCAGCGCTTTCCGCACATTTCGCGCGCCGGTGTACGGGATCGCCCAGGCGTCGGCCACCACCAGGTGATCGACAAACCCCAGCGCCGGGGTGACATCGTTGCGCATCGACCCGATATCGAACGATACGATCGCGCCGACCTTCCTCGCCCAGCGCGCCAGTTTCACGGTCGCTTCGATATCGCGGCCGTCGAGATGAACCAGCCGCGGAATCGGGAAAGTGTCAAGTTTGAGATCGCGGGCGGATATGCCGATCTTCCGATGCAGCGCGATCGTCCGTCGGCCGTCCGGCTCGATGAAACCGTACGCTGTCGCCGACGGCTTCTTCTTCACGATCACATGTCTCGTATCGATCCGTTCGCGGCGGAGTTCCTCGATCGAGATCTTCCCCGCCATATCGTCGCCGACCACCGCCACGACCGTCGTGACAAGACCAAGCCGTCGTAGCCCGACCATGCAGTTCGGAATCGGTCCGCCGCCCTGCACGCACAGGTCGGTGGCATCGACCTTCCCGCCCCGCTCCGGGAAACTCGGAATCTGCACGAGAAAGTCGAGCGGGATGATACCCAGCCCGAGACAATCGACTCTCGGCTTATTCTTGCGCTGGCTCAATCTTCGCCTTTCCGCCGCTGAGCTGAACGATTTCGTTCCGGAGTTCCTCGGCCCGGCTGCGCCGGATTTCGATATCGACCGCCACCCGGTCGGTGAAGCGGGCGTCGATCTGCCGCGCCCCGAGCCGGTGGATTGCTTTGGCCAGCAGGTCGTAGAGAGGAAATTCGATATCGACTGTCAGCACTGAGGTCAGGAAGTGCTTCTTGTCCCCCGCCTCCTCCAGCGCGAGCCTCGCCGCCTCGGAGTACGCCCGTGCCAGCCCCCCGGTGCCGAGCTTGGTGCCGCCGAAATAGCGTGTCACCACGACGATGCAGTTGGACAGACCGCGTCCCTCGATAAGGTCATAGATCGGCCGACCGGCCGTGCCGTTTGGTTCGCCGTCGTCGGAATACTTGAATTGGCGTTCTTCGAAAAGTCCGACCGTCCACGCCGAGCAGTGGTGGGTGGCGGCGTGCTCCCGCTTGCGGATCGCTTCGAGATACGCCGTCGCTTCATCTACCGTAGCCGCCATCGCACACTCGGCGATAAAGCGCGAGCCTTTGACCTTGGTCTCGGCGCGCGCCTCCCGCGCGATCGTGTGGTAGACATCCTCCATATGGTCTACACCAGGGCAGCGATGATCTTGTCGACCTGATCGAGACCGACCATCGGGATCACCCCGTATTCCGTGAGCTTGTCGAGCGTGCCGGGATCCGAGAGCGGGCCATGGGTCGGATCGACCATGAGGAACACCATCTTGCCGATCTGACTGCAGAACATGACGAGGTCGAGAATCTCCCTCGAGCCGTCGTACAGTTCGGTCACGACAACGGCATGGCCGAGGGCGGCCAGCAGCCGGTTCGATTCCCGGTAGTTCTCCTCGGAGAATTTACGTTCGGGCGGATATTCGGTGATTACTCCGCCCGCCTGCACGGCGTCGATCGCGATCGGCATCTGTTCGGTCGAATCGATATGGTCGAACCCGGTATCGAGCACCGCGAATGAATTGTGCTGAGCCGCCTTCGTGCCGAGATGGGCGGCGGCGTCGATCCCCACGCGAAGTGACGACACCACCTGGACGCCGGCCTCGGCGAATGCCTTGGCCAGTTTCACCGTCAGTTCGAGCCCCTCGTTGGTCGGTTCACCCGCCCCGACCAGCGTGACCGTCTTGCCGTCGTTGCGCGGCAGGGCGCCGCGGACATAGAGCAGCGGCGGCGGATCGTTGAGCTCGTACAGTAGCGCCGGATAGGCATCATCGAACCGGGTCACGATCCGTATGTCGCGGCCGGCGAGCTTTTCACTCTCGGCTTTGGCCTCATCGAGCCGGTCGACCGCTCCGATAATCCGGTCGATCGCTTTCGCGGTTATCTCCTTGATTTCACCGAGCGAGGCTCGCTCCGCCGAGAGGACCTCATCGACGCTCCCGTAACGGCTCAGCAGCAGGTCAAACAGACGCGGTCCCACCCCGGCGTATCGACAGAGCGCGAGCACTTTGACCGTGTCACTGTAGTTTGAGAGATTCAGCATGGGGGTAATCTACGTTATTGATCGCCGAAGTCAACTTCAGCCCGGCCGACCCGTTCTCCCTCGTCGAGGGCCATCAGGTAGCCCATGCGGGTGGCGGTACGACTCGCATCGGCCGATTCGGCGCCGTCGGTTGCCCCGGCGAGGTAGTAGTAGAGCGAGGCCTGATGGGGATCGTCGCCCAGCGCCCGGCGGAGCAGGCCCGCCGCCTTTTTCCTGTTGCCGAGGACCAGCAGGCCGTAACCGTCGGCCGCCCGCAGATACGATTGCCGGCCGATCGCCGCGCGCAGCGTATCCCTCAGTCGGCGGTTGCCCGGATAGTCCAGGTACTCAAAGAAAAAGGCGGGGTAGTCGGCGAGATTGTAGGCGGTGCCGGCCAGCACAGTCGACACGAACGCGAGATATGTCGCCGGATCGTCGAACGTCAGCCGGCCGCCGAGCGCCGCCCGCACGATTTGATCGTTGACCGGATCCAATCGGTCCGCCCCGACCCAGGTGGCGAAGTGGGTCATCACCGAGTTGATATCCGAGACGTGAATCGCCCCGAGCGTATGCCCGATTTCGTGAAGGATCGTCAGGCCATTGGCGACGCTGTACCAGACCGTGTCCTCGGGACTGATTCGCGGGAGAAGATTGACAACGACCAGCCGCCGTCCGAGATGTGACAGCCCGAGTTCATCGCGTCGCTGATTCGATTTTGATTCATCGGCCGTAAGCTGATGGTTCAGCACCACCCGCAGCGTGTCGGAGTCGTCGCCCAGATACCGTCTCATCCGCCGCTGGCTCTCGCGAATGCTCCCGCCCAGCCCGAACCGATACGGCAGGATCTTTATCCCCGCTACCTCCAGCCGTACCCCGAACTGGCGCTCAAGCGGCGCCCCGGCACAGCGCAGCAGGGCACGTGCACCGTCGGGAGTGATGATGCTGTCGAGCAGCATTTCCCGGGGAATATAGAGGATCGTCGGCAGGGCGGCCACGGTCGCCGTCCCCGGCACCGCTCCGGCCGTCGCCGGGCCGAACGACCGATCGATCGCCCGCTGCACGACCTGCTCGTAGTCCTCGCAATTTCGGGAGCCGTCCGGCGCTGTCACGGTGTGTGAGCGCTCGCGGAACGTGGTGGAATCCACGATCCGCCATCCCGTCCCTTTCGGCTTTAGGCGCACGACCGTCAGGGTCATGTCGAGACAGCCACGGGTCAGGGTGTAGTAGCGTCGACGGTGTGAATCGGTGCGGAGCATTTGCTCGTCGCTCTGCTCGCCCTCCACCCGCAGCAGCACGGCATCGGTGAATTCTCCGGTCGCCGCCGACCGCACCGCTTCGAGCGTCCCGAGGCGGTCGTCGGTCGTGACGAGCCGGTAGGCGTCACCCCGGTAGTCGAGAAAGCCGGCCAGATGATTGCGCACCGCCTGCCTCAGGTCGCGCCGGAAGAATGCGCTGTCGATCGGCCCGCCCGGCACGACCGCCGGTACGGCCAGCACGACAGCCGTGCGGTCGAACTGGGGGGTCGGCTTTTCCGCGGCCGAGAGCGTCGCGGATGAGAGCAGGAGCGCCCCGATAGTGAGAAATCGAGTCATGCGGCATATATTACGGGCGTCCCCCTTGAATTACAAGGCCGAACCATCTATCATACCCGGTGTATCAAATTCGGAGTATCTGCATGAAAAGAATAATCTTCTAGATCGTGATCCTCGCGACCATCATGACTGGCTGCGCCAAAGAGCCGAAAACATTCCAGGAGAACCTGGCCGCCGGCAAGAAAGCATACGTCAAGCAAGACTACAAGAAGGCGCGCGACTATCTCGGCCGGGCGGTGACAATGAATCCGTCGGAGCGCACCTCCCTTTATTTCCTCGGACGGGCGTACGAGAGCGATGGCATGTATGATTCGGCCTATTTCTATCTGGGCCGTGCCGACGTTCTTTTCCCCAATGATCGCGAAATCAACACGGCGATATACAACGTGGCGATGAATATCGGCGAGTGGGGCGCCGTGCGCAAGGCGATCAACGTCCTGATCCAGACCGGTGATCCGGCCAACGCCTACTATGTCGAGCTGGCTCACCTGAATGTCGCCGACACCAACTATGTCCTGGCGTATCGCTATTTCCGCCTGGCCCTGCAGGACAGTCTCGACTCACCGTCGCGGTGGCTCGATGTCGCCAATTCGGCGGCGCAGATAGATTCGCTCGATGTCGCGGTGCGGGTGATCGATTCGGCGATCACGAAGTTCGGCCCGAGAAAGGAATTTCTCATGAACAAGGGGTTGTACCTCTCCGGCAAGGAGGATTACCCCGCCGCCGAGAAGATTTTCCGTCAGCTGGCTGAAGAGGATACAACGCAGGTGGCCTACCGGCTGAACCTCGCCAACACGCTTGCCTCGCAGGACAGCCGGGCCAAGAAAGAAGAGGCATACCGGATCTATCAGCAATTGCGCAGCAGGGTCGGCAAGCAGTTCAATCTCGATTCGTTGACCACCGCACTGGGCCAGGAGCTGGGGAAAAACTGAGCCGATCGATTGGAACGGGATGACACCGATAGCGCCTGCCGGAGCAACCCGGCGGGCGTTTTTTGCAGCCTGAATTTGAGGCATAAAAAACGGGCAGGATTGCGAGAATCCTGCCCAACGCAGGGCTGTCTCGGTAAGAGACAGAGGGGGGTTTTTCTAAGCTTCGCTCTTTATAACACCAAGATAAGCTCGAATGTTCGTACCGCAAGAAAAAAAATGGCCTGATTCCGCCTTTTTATCGGTTTTCGACGTTCTCGTCCGACAATTGAAGGATATTATGCAACAGCGTATCAGCTTTGACTTTGCGTGTCACCCTGACGTTCCCAATTACCTCGGAATAACCTCCGCCTGCATGACATTCGTGTGACAGAGTCGTTAATAATTGCGCCGCCGGACCGACCGAAATCGGTCCGGCGACGCCTTTGCAAGCGGGGACTTTTATGTGAGGAGCGGATTATTCGCCGCCGTTATAGCCTCCGGTC
>CAYPYM010000183.1:0-6537 GCA_964414435.1 uncultured Ignavibacteriales bacterium
TCGGGCGGGACGGGCGTTTGACAGCGCCGCTGTCGGCGAGGTGCTGGTCACCGACGACTTCCTCAAGGATCTCCGCGTCGAGGAGCCCGACTCCGCGCTCGGCCGGACCTTGATCCTCTCCGTCGAGTCGACCAGCCTCGATTCAGCCCTGGCGAATCTTGTGCGCGATCCCGACCATACCCTGCGCAACCGCCTCCGGGAAATTCAACTCGACTCCCTGTTCCAGCGGGATTACCGTAACCGGATCCTGCGGCAGGAACTGTCCGACGCCGCCCAGCGTTTCCTCAGCGGGTACATGCACCATCTCGCCGTCACCTCCGACACGCTGACGATCGTGGGCGTGCTCGAACAGCCCGACAACCGCCGACTGCGGCTGAAACCGATCATCGTCTCGGATAACAGCGCCCGCCTCCTCTCGAGTGCCGGCACCGGGCCCAGCCCGACCGCGCTCATCGGCATGCTGGAGTCGGGCAACATCGATGACCTGATCGGCGGCTCAGCCGACGGCGGGGAAGGGGATACCTACTCGCGGGTGACACTCGATATCACGGCGACCGCCAATGTCGAGGCGCTCAGCGATTCGATCCGCGCGATGGGCTTCCGCCCCTTCAGCTTCGCCTCGCAGTTCCAGCAGATTCGCCGGGCCTTCTTCTATTTCGATCTGGCCCTCGGTATGGTCGGCATTATCGCGCTCATCACCGCTTCGCTGGGAATCGTCAACACCATGGTGATGTCGATTATCGAACGCACCCGCGAGATCGGCATTCTCAAGTCCCTCGGGGCCGACGAGCGCGACATCCGGCTCCAGTTCCTGGTCGAGTCGAGCGTGATCGGTTCAGTCGGTGCCGTACTCGGCATTCTCCTCGGCGTTGCCATCACCGAAATCGCCTCACTTGTCGCCCGAACGATCATGGAACGGCAGGGAATCCCGAAAGTCGACCTGTTCGCCCTGCCGTGGTGGCTGATCCTCACCGCGTTCCTGTTTGGATTCGTTGTCAGTCTTATTGCCGGACTCTACCCGGCCGCCCGCGCCGCCCGGGTCGACCCGGTACAGGCGCTGCGCAACGACTAGTTCCACCTCGGAAGGAGAAGCACGATGGAAGCCGCCACCCGCGAACAGTTCGACACCCACCGCGATACCATCCTGAACCGGCTGGCCGAACTCTACGGGTCGGAGCGCCGCCACCTGAAAGAACTCGGATCGTTCGAAAGCTTTGTCTACGAACTCCCGCGAGACGGAAATCCCTGCATTCTCAAATTGACTCACGACCTCCACCGTACCCGCGACCTGATCCGCGCCGAACTCGACTGGGTCAACTACCTGTCCGATGGCGGCGTGAATGTCGCCCGGGCCGTGCCTTCGGTCCGGGGCAACCTCGTGGAGACGATCAAGCTGCCGCATTCGTCGTTTTTCGCCTACGCCTTCGAAAAAGCCGCCGGTGGGCATGTGACAGAGGCCGATTTCGGTCCGGCCCTGTTCGAAACGTGGGGGAAAATGACCGGGCGAATGCATGCTCTCACCCGCGACTACACGCCGTCGGATCCCGCTCTGGCCCGGTATCACTGGTACCAAGACCCGACCCTCGACCTTATCCGCCGTCAGGCGGAGATCGACGCGCCCGTCGCCGAACGTTTCTGGCAGCAGGTGGAGTTGCTGCGAGGCTTTCCGATCGCGGTCGACACCTACGGTCTCACCCACAACGACCTTCATCCGGGGAATTTCTTCGTGGCCGACGGTGTCATCACGGCATTCGATTTCGACGACTGCAATTACAACTACTTCGCCAACGATATCGCCATGGCGCTCTTCTATGCCTTGCGACGAACGGGGCAGGAACCGGGGGGAGCCGAATTCGCCGGCACCTTCCTGTCGGCCTTTCTGCGCGGCTACCGTCAGGAATACCGTCTCGAGCCGTCGTGGATGGAGCGGATCTCGGCCTTCATGAAGATGCGGGAAATCGATTTGTACCTTGTCATCCACGCCTATCGCGCCGCCGACGGCGGGCCGTGGATTCAGTCGTTCCTTGACCACCGCCGCGAGCGGATCCTCGACCGGACTCCGGTTGTCAGCTTCAACCCTGCGGATTTCGTATAATCCGCCCTAATTTGCCGATATCTGTCAGCGTTCTCCGTACTTTTCAGGTAGCGATGGTAAATTCGCAAATTCGAGATGCCGATTTACCAAATACAATCTGTAACCGATTGCATCCGCTGGCAGGTCTGGGGCGCTGATGCAGTGTAAGGACATCCTGAGAAGAGAGGGCTTTCAGAGTGCCAAAGTGCAACAGGTTCGATTCGTGTCCGTTCTTCAACGGTCGACTGGCTCACTATGCTCCCGCAATAGTCGAAAGCATGAAACGCGAATTCTGCAACGGGGATTTCGAGCGCTGCGCTCGCTACCGCGTCTTCACTGAATTGGGGAAGGGTCACGCCTCCGAGGATATGACCCCGGTCGATCAGGAGCAGGCCGACCAGATTATCGCCGAGGGCAAGGGCAAGGCGAGAGACAAGACGCACGCCGCACGCGCCTGAAGAAGCTCAGGCCGGGAGTTCGTTTTCGACCAGGCGTGACCGCCATCCCGGCCGCCGCCCGACCACCATCAGCAGCGTCCCCCCGATCAGGAATACGCCGCCGAAAATCTCCCGCGCGGTCGGAAACTGCCCCAGAAACGTTACCGCCAGCAGCATGACCCAGACCGGCGGCATCTGACTGATCACCGCGACCTTTGACAGTTCCATCTTTTTCAACGCCATCACGTAGCACAGCCGCGAGAGAATCGGCCCGAGGAAGCCCACCACAACCACCCCGATCCAGACCCGGTCAAGCCCGGCAAAACTGTACCCGATCAACCAGAAGACGACCCAGTAGGTGACCGCCAGAAAGGCGTTGCGGATATAGGTCAGCACGACCGGCTCGACATGGCGGACGGCGATCTTGGACACCAGTTCGGTGATCCCGAAAAAAAGCGACCCGACCAGGACCAGCCAGAAGCCGAGCGAATACTCGACCCGCAGGGTCAGCCGCATGATGATGATCCCGATAAACGAAATCACCGCCCCGGCCGTTTCGATCCGGTTGAACCGCTCGCCCAGAAAAATCATCCCGAGCAGAATGGCGACGAGAACCTCCGACCGATTCAGAAACGATGCGAGGGTGGGGTCCATCTGCTGAATGCCCGCCCAGTAGCCCATGACCGCCAGCCACGACGACAACGAGAACATGGCCGTCCAGAACCAGCCCCTGCGCGTCGTCGCCCGTATCCGCCCGAGGCCGCCTTTGGGCCAGACCCAGATGCTGAGCAGCACCGTCGCCACCGAGAAGATCATGGCGTTCATGAGGAGGGGAGAGATCGACTCGAGATTCCATTTCCCGAGCGCGGTCGCCGCGCCGCCCCCGAAAGAGGAGACGAGTGCCAGCACATATCCGGCCGTCGGGGTGCGTTGCTCGCCCGTCGGCGGGGCGTGCGATTCTGGGGCCCGGTGTTCTTCCGTGATGCTGCTCCGGTGGCCGCTCAACTCGCTACAAAACGGGCCAGCGGTCCGCTGGGATCGATGATATCCATGAGTGCCGAATACGGCACGGTGAACGTGGTCGCACCGAGCGAGTACGGCGCCA
Source organism: uncultured Ignavibacteriales bacterium (assembly GCA_964414435.1). Lineage (GTDB taxonomy): Bacteria > Zixibacteria > MSB-5A5 > GN15 > FEB-12 > JAGNLV01. Next base: position 3,617 of record CAYPYM010000183.1, read on the forward strand.
CCTCGTACGGGTTGAACGTAAACGTCAGGCCGTCGGTCGTGATCAGGAAATTGTCGTTGACGGCGAAGTGCCCGTCGGGGAACGTGAATCCCGCCGCACTCAGGTCAGCCGTCGGCAGAATATCACGCGACGCCCGGAAGTACGGCTCGGCCGCCTTGTTGAGCGTTTCGCGATACCCCTCGATGAACAGGTCGCCGATCCGGTACCGCCGGCCGGATACCTGATCGTAGTTGGCGTAATCGGTGACTGAAGACGGATGCGCCCCGCCGGTGTACGACGTGATCGAAAAGGCGAGACCGAGCACGCCGTTGGTGTCGGTGGCCACCGCCATCTTTCGGTCCTCGGTCCAGGGAATCGTGTCGTCGGGAAAGTCGTTGTGGTAATTCCGGTAGTTCTTGATGAACCGCTCGGCCATTTCATCCGGCGTGGCCGATGCTACGCTGTCGGCCGGGCGTTCAAGTACGGTGTGGATAATATCGGCATTGATCGAATCGAGAGTGCTTTCGGACTCGGCCTCGACGATCTCGGGATACCGGATAATGATCCGCGTCCCGCCCGCGAGACTGTCCAACGAGCGCTCCACCGTACGCATCTCCCAGGTGAGCGCGCTTTTGTCCGTCTGTTCGGGGGTGGTTTTCTTGCTGCAACCAACCATCGCAACCAGGCCGGCCACGAGGATGACCGGCACTATCAAAAATCGTATTCTCATACCCACCTCTTCGTATAGGTTCTAACATACCCTAACAACCGTTTGAGGACAAAGGTTTTGTGGAATGTGTCCCGGTCCGTCAGGCGATCAGGTCCCGATCGGAGTCGGCCCCGGGCGGCGACGGCGGCACCTGGGCCGGGCCAGGGAACTGCGGCCGGCCGAACGTCGCCCGGACCCGTCGCGACCGCAGCAGGTAGCCGATCCCGGTCAGCGCAACGGCGAAAGCCAGCGCGGTCCGAACAAAATGATAGGGCCAGATCGGGTCATCGGCGCCCCCAACGGCAACCGCTATCGAGCCAGCGATCAGGAAGATACTGCAAACCGGAGGAAACAGGCGAGACTCGCGCCTCAACAGATACAGCAGAACGATGCACGCCACCAGGGCGCCGAGGGTGAGAAGCAGCCCGGCGTAGTCGCTGTCTCTGAGGGCAAGAGGAACATAGGCAAAGAACGCGACTAATCCGGCGATGAGCAGGAATTCGAACAGTCTCAGCCAGCCGCCCACACCGACCGGCGCGGCATGATCCGCCGACTCTTCCTCGAATTCGCTCAGTATCGAGGAGAGGCTGCGCTCATCCTCTTCGGTGTAGTCGAGATTCTCGGCGCAGCCCGGAATGAGCCGGTAGTTGATCAACTGCATCATCCTACAGATCGGGCAGGTGAAGACGCCGTCCCGAAGGTCACTCAGGTCGAGATCGAGCAGCTCCCGGCAGCTCTGGCATTCATATTGTGCGGATTTCGGAAGCAAGGCGAGCTGGCGGAAACGATGGACGTCGTCGTCGGTCAGGCCCCGCTCGCTGCCGAGCCGGCGAAGAATGGCCTGCGCCTCGATCGTATACTGGTTCATGAAGAAGGCCAGGATGACGAGGAGCCGCTCGCTCGGCAACTCGTTCAACCGCGAATAGAGTTCTTCATTCATGGTGCGGTACCGCCACTGAGCCACAGGTCGACCGATTACACAGAGGAGTCTGCGCCAGCGGTAGCCGCCCGTATGCCCGGTTGCCTTTCATAGGTAATCGTGCCGGTCAGGGCGCCGGTCGCGCGACCACCCGGTACATATCGAGACCATCCTGCGCAAAGTAGCGGATGCTCCCGTCGTCCCCAATCACGATTTTACTCGGGTAGATATTATCGAAACGGGTCATTTCGAAATCGCCGACCACGATGAATTCCTTGCCGTGGTCCTTGACCGCGCACGCGATTCGGTTGTCATCGGGCGTAAAAGACTGCCCCGGAAGATACTCCTCATAGCGCCGCAGTTCCACGCCATCGACGATAAGCCGGCTGCGATTCTCCTGTCCCGGATCGGAAATCACGACCGAGTAATGCCGGCTGTCGGGGCTGAAGACGACCTTGCCACACCGCGGACCGCCCTCGAACTGGCTGCTGTCCACCCAGCAGCGGAATTTCGTGCTGTCCACGCTCCAGACAAGCCCGTAACGGGAGCCGTCGGGCGAAAATGTCGGGGCGAGGCCGGTGGCCGGCCCGAGATCCCATTCGAGGGTGTCGTCGACGATGAAATGGATGCGGCTGCAATTCAGATCGGTGCAGACATCATAGTAGAAGCGGGAACCGTCGGGGCTGAATTCGGGGCTCGACGGGTACATGTTCACCCAGGGCCGTCCCGGGATCGAGTCACAGACGATGAACTGAATGCTGTCGTTCGCGAGTGCGGCATAGACGAGGCGGGAGCCGTCGGGACTGAACTTCGGTACGTAGGCGGTCCGGTAACCGTCCTCGACCTTGCGGTCGTTTCTATACAGGAACGAGCTGTCGCCGGTCTTTGCGACATACACCAGGTCGTCATCGACCGGGGAGTACTGGAGGTCGCGGACCTCGTCAAATAGGGCCGCCTTGGAGTTGTTGATCATGAGGTACTGACCGTCATCGTCTATCCCGACATACGCCATGTATTTGCTGTCCGGCGAGTAAAACGGCCCGTAACCGGTCTGCTTGAAGGAAGGTCCCTCCTGACCGTCAACAACCGCCATCCAATTCTCGTGCAGCCGGGCGAAATAGACCAGGTGCTTGCTGTCCGGAGTAAAGGTCGGCCACAAACCGACGATCGAGCTGTACCCCTTGCCCCTCTCACCGTCGCAGTAAACCCTGCTGTCGCTCATGTCCGGCCTGTCCGACTCCTTGACCCCGTAGGCGTAGCGCTTGCTGTCGGGACTGAACAGAGGGTGGCTGAAGATCGCCTCGCATTCCGGCC
>CAYPYM010000184.1:0-6530 GCA_964414435.1 uncultured Ignavibacteriales bacterium
GACAAGGTGGCCGGCGTGTTTGTCCCGACCGTGTTGGCACTCGCGGTGGTCACCGGCGTCATCTGGGCGATTTTCGATCCGGGCAGTGAAATGATGGTGCGAAGCGTGATTTCGGTTCTGATCATCGCCTGTCCGTGCGCCCTGGGCCTGGCCACGCCGACCGCGATAATGGTCGGTACCGGACGGGCGGCCCGCGACGGAGTCATTATCCGCGGCGGCGATATCCTCGAGCGCCTCACCGAAGTCGACACGGTCGTCTTCGACAAGACCGGCACCCTCACCCACGGCGAACTGGACGTGGTCGAGGTACGCTGCCTCAACGGCATTCCCGATGACAAACTGATCGCGCTGGTCGGGTCGGCCGAGGCTCAATCGGAACACCCGATCGGTCGCGCGCTGGCCCGTCACATGCGCTCAAGCGATACCGAGCCGGTAGCGGTCGGGAAGGTGGAGGCGCGGCCCGGTTTCGGCCTCACGGCGGACTACGACGGCAGGCGCCTGATGGTTGGCAACCTGGCTCTGATGCAGGCGGAGCGGGTCGACCTCAGCGAGTCGGCCGGACTGATTGAGGATGAAATGGCACTCGGGCGGACAGTCGTGCTCGCGGCGATCGATACCGAACTCGTCGGCCTGTTTGCGGTAGCCGACCGCCTTCGGTCGGACAGCCGCGACGTCGTCGAAAGTCTGCGCCGGTCGAAGAAGGTCAGCATGATCTCCGGTGATAACGTCCGCACCGCCGAGAATGTAGCCCGGGCCGCCGGCCTGGCGACGTTCGAAGCCGAAATACGGCCGGACCAGAAGCAGGTGATTGTCGATTCCTACCGGCGCGCCGGCGGCACGGTTGCGATGGTCGGCGACGGCATCAACGACGCCCCGGCGCTGGCGGCGGCTGATGTCGGCGTGGCGATCGGCGGCGGCACCGAGGTGGCGGTCGAAGCCTCCGATGTAATCTTGGTGCGACCGGAACTCTCGACCGTCCTGAACATGTTCACGGTCGCCGGACAGACGATGAAGATTATCAGGCAGAACCTGTTCTGGGCCTTCGCCTATAACGTCGTAGCGATTCCGATTGCGGCCGGGGTCCTGTACCCGGCGTTTGGACTGACCCTCTCCCCGATGCTTGCGGCCGCGGCGATGGCGTTCTCGTCGGTATTCGTGGTTACCAATTCGCTCCGCCTGAACCGACTCGATCTCCCCCACTGAGCCGATCCCGGCAGTACCACCCGCTGTTCCGTCAACGCCGCAACCAAAGCCGGAAACCTGCGGACCGCTTTCGTCATTATTGACATTTAGTGGTAGATTTTTCCCGATCACCCGCGTATGGTACCGCTATGGCAAAACTGCATCTGAGCCCCAAGGGGGCGCTCGTCATGTTCATTATCCTGACCGTCACGATTCTGGCACAGGCGGTCTGGTGGATTATCTTCATGGCCGGGCTGGTCAACGAAAAGGTCGAGATGGCCGAACAGCTCGGCGCGGATCAGGCATTTGTCGAGGAGATACACGCGCAGGAGATCAAGCGGCAGGTTATGGTCGGCATGGAGGGACTCTTCTTCCTCGTGCTGATCGGCGGCGGGGCCTGGCTCATCTACCGCGCTCAGGTGAAAAGCGAGCAGCTCAAATTCCACCAGCAGAATTTCCTCATGGCTGTCACCCACGAGTTGAAAACGCCGCTCGCCTCGATCAAGGTCTATCTCGACACACTCTCGTCGACCAAGATCCCCGAGGAGAAGAAAGCGCGGGTACTGCCGCGCATGCAGACCGATCTCGTCCGCCTGCAGAAACTGGTGGAGAATATCCTGGAGGCGGGCCGGTTCGAGCGGAGCGGCTACAAGCTGCATCCCGAGCGACTCTCCCTCTCCGATCTCGTCGACCACCTCGTCGAAAAGTACCGCTCGCTCCCGTGGGAACGCCCGATCGAGATCACGGCAAACGTGGCACCGGACCTGCATGTTATGGGCGATGTCGGCGCTCTTGGGCGGTCGATCGAGGCGGTACTCGAGAACGCCCTAAAGTACAGCGACAAAAATACGATCGCCCTCCTCGTCTCCCTGGAAAAGGTCGGCGCCAGGGTGCGGCTGATAATCGCCGACAACGGTGTCGGTCTGAGCAAGGCGGAGCACGACCGCGTTTTCGATCGATTCTATCGGGTGGGGTCGGAGCTGAGTCGCGAACGACCCGGCAGCGGTCTGGGGTTATATCTGTGCCGGGAGGTAATCCGTGCCCACGGCGGCAACATTACGGTCGATTCGGACGGCCCGGGTCAGGGGGCGAAGTTTACCATTACGCTGGAGGCGATACCGAACAATGAAAACGATACTGCTGGTTGAGGACGATCCCAACCTGGCCGACGGTCTCATCCTCAATCTCGAGGCCGAAGGTTACCAGGTGGTGCATCTCGGGAACGGCAATGAAGTGGTCGGGGAGTTCAAGCGGGGGAATTTCGACCTCATCCTGCTCGACATCATGCTCCCCGGCACCGACGGCCTGACGGTCTGCAAACGACTCCGCAGCGAGGGCTACAAGGTCCCGATCCTTTTCATAACCGCGCGCGGCGACACCGAGGACCGGATCGAGGGACTGGTCGCCGGCGGCGACGATTACATCACCAAGCCGTTTGACGTCGCCGAACTGATGGCCCGCATACAGGGGATCTTCCGGCGGCAGGCATGGCTGGCGGCCGGCGACGAGGCGGTCGGCGACCTCTACGAGTTCGACGGCCGCGCGATCAATTTCAAAACGTTCGAGGCGTCGGGACCGGGCGGCACGGTGACCCTGACGCACAAAGAATGCATGGTCATGAAATACCTCGTCGAACGGACCTCGGAGGTGGTCAGCCGCGATCAGTTGCTCGACGCTGTCTGGGGATACCACACCTACCCGACCAATCGTACGATCGACAACTTCATCCTGAAACTGCGCAAGGTGTTCGAGAACGACCCGAAGAACCCGAAGTATATCGAGACGATTCGGGGAGTCGGGTACCGGTTTTCGCGCTAGCGGGTTATCGATGGAAATTACGGCGGCGCACCGCCCCCACCCAACCGGGGAGGCACTGCGAGGACGGTGCCGCCGTGGCTTGACGCCTGCTACAAACTGATGCCGGCGACGAGGTACGATACCTCGGCACACGGATTCACGATGAACGACACGTTCAGAGGCAGCGAGAAATCTTCGCTGATCTTGATCTCCCGTCCGGCCGTCACGCCGAGATTGATCACCTCGAAATTATGGGTGCCGTAATAGTCCGGGTTCTTGGTGCTCCCCGGTGTGGCCCCGATGAAGAAATCCAGCGAGGTCGTTTCCAATTGGAAATTGCCGTCGAGCTGGAAATACGCGTTGGTGCCGGCGTCGTTGTAAAAGTTGTAGTAGGCCGAGAACGAGAACGGACACTTGCCGGTGCTTCCGATGACCGCCCCCAGTTCGAGGGTGTGCGCTCCTTCACCGTCGGGATCATCCCAGTTGTTGAAATTAAAAAACCGGATCCCCTTGTTGGGGAAGTAGTAGTCCGTCACCAGACCGGTCACGCTGACCTTTTCGCCGAGCGTGGTCGAGTAGCCGACCCAGATGTCGATTTCATCCGAGGCCGACTCGTTGTTGGAGAGGGTGTACGCCCCCCAGAAGCCAAGCTCGAACCCCATATAATCGAAAGCCAGGGTCGGTTGCAGGCTTGGTGTGCTGGCGATATCGGCGCCGCGCCAGACGTATCGCGAGTAGAGATCAAGCGACGCGTCAGCGGTGAGGCTTTCCTGAGCTGCGGCGGCGCCGAATAGCAGCATCGCCAGCACGACCGTCAGCGGAGCGGTAACGAGAAACCTCTTCATATGAAAATCCCCTTTCACTCTATCCTGCTGTCACCGCGTCAGACGACATCGGCGCTTTCGTAAGCCGATTCACCGTGCAGCGATTCATCGAGCATGTTCTCCTCGACGTCGCTGGTCCGCACCGGCGTCACCTTGTTGATCACCCAGAGCATCGCGTAGGTGAAGCAGAAGGCGTACACCGACGACACGGCGATCGCGACGAGCTGCTTCACGAAGAAGGCGCCGCCGCCGAACAGGAGGCCGTCGGCCCCGCCCGGATTGACCGCGGTACTGCCGAGCAGACCAAGCAGGACGATGCCAAGCGCGCCGCCGACACCGTGGACACCCCAGACATCGAGGGCGTCGTCCCACTGCAGCTTGTTCTTGAGACTCACCGCGCCGTAACAGACCAGGCCGGCAAGGATGCCGATCAGGGCAGCGCTGGATGTAGACACGAATGCAGCCGCCGGCGTGATGGTGGCCAGACCTGCGACGGCGCCGGTGAGCAATCCGACAAATTTCGGCTTACGTTCGAGGAACCAGGCCAGGAAGAGCCACGAGATGGCGGCAAACGAAGCGGCGATGTCGGTGTTCAGGAAGGCCAGCGCGGTGGCCGAGTCGACCTGCAGTTCGCTGCCGGCGTTGAAGCCGTACCAGCCGAACCAGAGCAGACCGGTGCCGAGCGCCACCAGCGGGATCGAATGCGGACGGCTGTCCTTCACCCGTCGCTTGCCGACAAACAGGACCGAGGCCAGCGCCGCCATCCCGGCGATATTGTGCACGGCGATACCGCCGGCGAAATCGAGCACGCCCCACTTGGCCAACAGGCCGCCGCCCCAGATCATGTGGACGAACGGGAAATAAACCAGGATCAGCCACGCCACCAGGAACAGCAGATACGCCTGGAACCGCACCCGGTTGGAGAAGGCGCCGGTGATCAGGGCCGGCGTGATGATGGCGAACATCATCTGGTAGGCGATAAAGACGATCATCGGTATCTGGCCGTTACCGAACGGCGTCAACGGATTGATCCCGTGCAAGAAGGCCATGTCGAGATTGCCGATGATGCCGCCCTCGCCGCCGCTGAAGCAGAGCGAGAACCCGATCACGTACCAGAGGATGGTGGTGATGCCCATCGACACGAAACTTTGAATCATGATGGCGAGGACGTTCTTGCGCCCCACCAGGCCACCATAGAAAAACGCCAGCCCCGGTGTCATGAGCATGACGAGGCTGGTCGCAACCAGCATAAAGCCGGTATTACCGGTATCAAACATAATGACCGCTCCTCATTTGGCGGGCGCCACGCGAGCGCCCCTGACTTGTCAATATGAAACTACCGGGCGAACGATGAGCCCACAATCGGGGGTTCCCTGATTGTGGGTTTCGTTATCCCTGATGGGGAATTCGGGGTGAGGCTACTCGAGCGGAGTAAGTCCTTCGCGGATAGCGTATTTGGTGAGCTCGGCAACCGACCGCAGGTTGAGCTTATCCATAATCTGTTTGCGGTGCGATTCGATCGTTTTGACACTCACGTTGAGCCGCGCCGCGATATCACGGGTGGAGTTGCCCTCGGCGATCAACTGCAGCACCTCCCGTTCACGGGCGCTTAGCAACGTAAACGCCGACGACTCCTCAGCGGCGGCAAGCTTGATATAATCGCTGACGACGACACTCGTAATCGCGTTGCTCAGCCGTATGCGGCCTTTCAGCACATCCCGGATCACATCGATCAACTCTTCGAACGCGGAGTCTTTCAGCAGATACCCGACCGCGCCCGCCTTCAGCGCTTCGGTCACGTAGCGACGGTCAGAGTGCATCGACAGGATGATGATTTTGGTGGCCGCTCGTTCGGCGAGAATCTGCCGCGTCGCCTCGATCCCGTTGAGACCGGGCATCGACACATCCATCAGAATCAGATCCGGCTGCACTTCGCGCGCCAGCGTCACCGTCTCGGTGCCGTCGCTGGCCTCGCCCACCACGGTGACATCGGCCTTGTTGGCAAAGAGCGTGCGAAGGCCGTCGCGAAACAGCTTGTGGTCATCGGCCAGCAGGATCTTAACCGGCATCGTCGCTCCTCTCGCATTCGGGGATGAAACCGGTCAGGGTCACGCGCGTTCCCTCACCGGGGGCGGAGTCGAGCGAGAAATCTCCGCCAAGGAAACGCAGCCGCTCGCGGATACTGAAGAGACCGAAACCGGTATGGCCGCTATCCGAGCGTTCGAGCGCGGCCGGATCGAACCCGATTCCGTTGTCGGCGACCTCGATTTGAACCTGCTCGCCCAGACATAGAAGGGACACCGAGACCTCTTCCGCCTTGGAGTACTTGGCGGCATTGATAAACAGCTCCTGCACCGCCCGAAACAGCACCACCCGAAGCTGATCCGGGACCGGCCGGGAAATGCTGTCGATCTTCATTTTCACGCAGTACTCGTATCGCTCCTCCGCCTGCTCGCACAGCCACTCGATCGCCGCCCCGAGGCCAAGCTCGTACAGCACCGGCGGACTGATTTCGAATGTCAGCGAGCGGGTATATTGAATCGTCTGGGCGAGCAGACCGACGATGGCGTCGATATCGGCCTGTATCTCGATTCCCTGTCGCTGCTGATGATGCTGGTGGTGACGGTGGTCGGTTTTCTGATCCACCTCTATTCCAGCCAGTTTATGTCCGACGATCCGGGGCATAACCGCTTTTTCGCCTATATGAATCTCTTCGTCGCCTCGATG
>CAYPYM010000185.1:0-2618 GCA_964414435.1 uncultured Ignavibacteriales bacterium
AAACGATGGTGGCGATTCTGGGAAAAAGATGATTCCTAACTTCAATCCTGCTTCTTGTAGCGGGGCTTGGCTTCTCGATCTGGGCAGCACGCACGGCAGCAGAAGAGAACAGCAAAAGGTGCTAATACTGTATGGATTTCAGGTGTATAGAATGAGATTATCAAAAATACTAGGTAGACTGCTAAGCCGTTGTCCATATTCAAATGGCGGATCACAGACCCCCATTGATTCCATATCTTGCTCCTCTCTCGGGGAAATAACGGCAGGTGCCCCACCGCACGGCGGTGGGATCGATACAAGGGTGATCGGTCCCCACTATAACGCGGGGGCTAACCGCCCACACCCGACCCACCCTCTCCCCCCTGCAAAATCCGCAGCAAATCAACGACGATTCTTACCCGAAGCGCTCTAGTAGAGGCGCCGTCGGGTCACACGCGACTCCGAAGCGCAGAACCCGACGGAACAGCAAAACGCACCCCGTTTCAGACCTGATCGTGGAAATCAGCCGGAGGGGGAATAGCGGAATTTGAAAAAGCAAAACTACCAAACGAACCCAATTCACCCCTTGCCGGACAACAACATGACTTTTTGGGCACAACCCAAACCCGTTTGCGCCGCCCTGTCACCCATACCAGGGCAAAACACCCGCAGGGTGCGGCAGATGGGGACATCTGCCAGTCAGGTAGTGGGGATTTGAGCTAAGGAAACGCTCCGCCCGCGCCAGAGAAAAACACCCTCCGGGTGCGGCAGATGTCTTTTTCTGGCCGTCCAGATCGCGACATTCCCCCGTTGACCCTGCGCCCCCCCGCCCCTATATTGCAGGCTTCAAACCAGAGGAGTTGTTGTGGCAAGCGCATTTAAACAGCCGGATGTTACCCCGGAGATGGTCGAAACCCACGGCCTGACCCCGGAAGAGCACGAACGGATCAAGAAGATTCTCGGCCGCGAAATGACCTATACCGAACTCGGTATTTTCTCGGTCATGTGGTCGGAGCACTGTTCATATAAGAATTCAATTGCCCTGTTGAAGACGCTGCCGCGCGAGGGCGCCAGTCTGCTCGCCAAGGCGGGCGAGGAAAACGCCGGCGCGGTCGATATCGGCGACGGTCTCGCGGTCGTGTTCAAGATCGAATCGCACAATCATCCGTCGGCGGTAGAGCCCTACCAGGGGGCCGCAACCGGGGTCGGCGGTATCCTCCGCGACATCTTCACGATGGGCGCCCGCCCGATCGCCTCGCTCAATTCGCTCCGTTTCGGATCGCCGAAGAATCCCCGCGTGCGCTATCTCGTCGACGGCGTCGTGCGCGGGATCGGCGACTACGGCAACTCGTTCGGGGTCCCGACTGTCGCGGGCGAAGTCTATTTCGACGACGCCTATACCGGCAACCCGCTGATCAACGCCATGGCGGTCGGGCTGGTCAAGAGTAACGGGATCGCCTCGGCGGTGGCCAAGGGCGAGGGGAACGCGCTCATGATTGTCGGGTCGAAGACCGGCCGCGACGGAATCCACGGCGCCACCTTCGCCTCGGAAGAGCTTACCGAGAAGTCCGAAGCCAAGCGGCCCTCGGTGCAGATCGGCGATCCGTTCACGGAAAAGCTGCTGGTCGAGGCGACGCTCGAGATTATCGAAAAGGATCTCATTGTCGGCATCCAGGACATGGGCGCGGCCGGTATCACCTGCTCGTCCTCGGAGATGTCGGCCAAGGGCGAATCCGGGGTCGATCTCGATATCGACAAGGTGCCGGTGCGCGAACCGGGCATGACGCCGTACGAAATCCTCCTCTCCGAATCGCAGGAGCGCATGCTCGTCTGCGTGAAGAAGGGGAAAGAAAGCGCGGTGACGGAAGTGTTCGACAAGTGGGGGCTGGATTCGACCATTATCGGGAAGGTGACCTCCGACGGCCTGATGACCTCGCGCCTCAATGGCGAGATTGTCGCCCAGGTGCCGTCGTTTGAACTCGTGCTCGGCGGCGGCGCGCCGGTGTATCACCGCGACACGAAGCGTCCGGCCTACATGGACGAGATCGTTAAGATCGACCTGAACGACTACCCGACCGATCGCGACTGGAGCAAGACGACGCTTCAGATGCTCGCCGCGCCGAATATCTGCCACAAAGGCTGGGTGTTCGATCAGTACGATTCGATGGTGCGGACCAATACGACGGTCGGGCCCGGCTCTGACGCCGCGGTGCTGCGGATTCGCAAAACCGACAAGGCGCTGGCGATGGTCACCGACTGCAACGGGCGCTACTGCTATATCAATCCGAGGCTCGGCGCGCAAAGCGCGGTGGCCGAGGCGGCGAGGAACATCGTCTGCTCCGGCGGCAAGCCGCTCGCCGTGACCAACTGCCTGAATTTCGGCAACCCGTACAAACCGGAGATCTACTATGGTTTCGTCGAGGCGGTGAAGGGCATGGGCGAGGCCTGCTCGGTATTCGACACCCCGGTAACCGGCGGCAATGTCTCGTTCTACAACGAGGACCCGCAGCGGGCGGTTTTCCCTACGCCGACAATCGGCATGGTTGGACTGATCGAGCATCTCGAGCATGTCACAACCCAGTGGTTCAAGGACAAGGGCGACCTCGTCTACCTGCTCGGCGACAACACTGAACATCTCG
>CAYPYM010000185.1:2628-4289 GCA_964414435.1 uncultured Ignavibacteriales bacterium
CTCCGAATATCTGCACACGATTTTCGACACCAACCGGGGCGAAATTCCCCCGCTCGATCTTGAATACGAGAAGCGGATGCAGGCGGCGTTGCTGCACGCGATCAAAAGCGGCATTGTCAAGTCGGCGCACGACGTTTCCGATGGCGGCCTCGCTGTGGCGCTGGCCGAATGCTGTATCAGCAACCGGGAGCGCCAGCTCGGCGCGACGATTCGCCTGAACGACCAAATGCGGCCGGACTGCCTGCTGTTTGGTGAGACGCAGTCGCGAGTGGTGATCTCGGTAAAGCCGGGCGACGCGCAGGAGACGGAAGCGTACTTCTCACGTAGCGACATCCCCTGCCATCAGATCGGCGTGGTCGGCGGGAGCAGGCTGACGATCAACGATCTGGTCGATGTTTCGCTGGCCGATATGACCGACGCGTTTTTCAATTCGATGCCGCATTTCATGGGCGAGGGACAGCCGGTGGCGGCGGTCGAGCGCGAACGCTGAGGGGCAGCGCCCCTTTTTGCTGGACATGAAACGGCGGTCTCTCATAGAGAGGCCGCCGTCGTTTTGCTGGTCTGGTTTCTGTTGGTTAGCCTGTCATGCTTCGACTTCGCTCAGCATGACGATCTGGCAATTCAATCGAGCGTCGCATCCTACCGCACCAGCACCATCTTTCGACTCTTCACCTGATCGCCCGCGGTGAGGCGATAGAGATACACGCCGCTGGCGACCTCTCCCCCGCTCCCGTTGTGACCGTCCCAGGTGACCTGATGACGCCCGGCCGGCTGCTCCCGGTCGACCAGCGTGCGCACCTCCTGACCGAGGATGTTGTATATCGTCAGCGTGACCGTGCTGCGGCGGGGCAGCTCGTACGCGATCACGGTCGACGGGTTGAACGGGTTGGGGTAGTTCTGACTCAGTACGAATCGTTCCGGCAGCGTGCTACCGGGGCCGGGTTCCATGCCGGTCGGGACTTTACTGGTGTCATTGAGGATCGCCTTGAGCCGGGTAATCGACTCGAGATGGTCGCTGCCCTGACCAACCGCATATTTGATGAAGACGTACTGGCTGTCGCCGGGGCGGAAATCGAACGGACCGCTGCCGGCGAGCATCCGCCGGTCGGCCGGGAACATGTCGAGATCGTCACCCGGCTGCGGGTTGACCGGATCGCCCGAGGCCATGTAAGCCAGCGTGTCGCCGTTGAACACATAGGGCACATCGTGCAGCAGCCCCTGTAGTTGCCGGTAGGTCTGAGCGTAGGTGCTGGGATCGTCGGCGTTGATGAAGCGTTCGAACGAGGTCATCCCGAGATTGCGATAGTCGGGCCAGACGATATCGCCGAAAACGGCGTCATCACCCGGCGCGGGCACCAGCGGACCGTGCAGGAGTTTGAACCCGATAGCGGGCGGGCGGGAGCCGAACTCGCTGTTGGTCGAGTAGGCGTCGTAGTCGAACCAGATGTTTTCAAGCGTGTCGCATCCGGCGAGATCGTTGTAGCCGATGCCTATATCGGGATCGCTCCAGAAGCCGCAGAAGAAGTCCTTGAGCGTGCGGTTCCCCCGGTTGTACAGCTTGTACTCGATGTAGAGCGAGACCTGGTCGTTGCTCGAGAGCAGCGGCTGATAGCCGGCCGAACTGACGTAGAAGGTGTCGGCCGCGGATAACCGATGGGCGG
>CAYPYM010000185.1:4299-6522 GCA_964414435.1 uncultured Ignavibacteriales bacterium
GATCCTCGCCGGTGGAATCGGGCGACCAGCCGGAGGTGTCATTGCGAACGGCCGTGAACATGTAGAGACTCGGCACCTGGGCATCGAGGAAGTCACCCATGTATGCCGGTTTCGGCGTTTCATGGTAGTCGTCAAGCAGGATCCACAGGTAGCCGCGCGGCCCCGGATAGCCGTTGTTGGTCACACCCCACGCGGCGAGTGACTCGGCGGGCGGCGGCCAGTACTTGCCGTCGACCAGACCGTGCACGGCGTTTTGTTCGACATAAGCGAGGGTCAGCCGTCGCGGCGGATCGACCGAAACATCCCACGCCGAGAGCGGGATGCTCTTGACATAGTCCTGATAGCAGTAGACGTCACAGGTGGTATTGACCATGTACGGGATGAAGGACGAATCGGCCGGGGGATCATCGAAGTGGCTGCCGTAGCGATAAGCGTACGACACGTTTTCATCGGCGGTGTCGAAAACACCGTCGGAGGTCACCGTGGCCAGTTTCAGCAGCACCCGGCACAGGCTGTCGGCCGGCACAGCGACACCGTAGAAGTTGTACCAGACGCCGGTCCAGTCGAGAGTGCTGTCGAATCCCATCAGAGGAGACCGGGCGGAGTACAGCGGGCTGAAGCGAAGTTCGCCCGAGGGAACGGACCACCCGGCGTTGGCGGCGCCCGAGTCGCCCACCCCCACGCCCACGCGGTCGGCGGCGGTCGGATTGACCGTGAACCCGGCGGCCGACGGGCCCACCTGGTCGAGCGACTGGTCCGACAGAATCGTCGCGGCGGTCGTCAGATCGATCAGATTCCACGACACGGCCGAATCGGCGCCGTTGAAAGTAACGGCGTAGTCGTGTCCGACGAGCGGGGTGGCGTAGTCGAGCGTGACGGTGATCTTGCCGGAGGACGGCCCGACGTGGGTCGTGGGCAGGAAGGCCGCCGCGGGGATGGTGTCGGTGCCGGGGTCATCGTACTCCCACACCATCATCTGCACCTCGACTCCGAGCGATGAGTCGCTGTCGAAGTAGTCGACTCGCGAGGCCGGGTTGGCATCGTTGAAGATCGCCCACATCGTCTGGGCACCGCGCATCAGCGGGTGGCCCAGCGAGTCCAGCGGGGCGCCCTGATCAACCGGCCATTCGAGGTAGTCGGAGTTCGGATTCCCGGCGAGGCTGTCGGTGTAGAGCTTGTAAACGCGGTACGCCGGCTGGATATCGGCGTCGGGAATAAACGTTCCGCCGATCATCGGGCCGGGCCAGTAACTCGGGCGGTACTGAGCGACACTGACCAGCGTGTCGCCGGAGGCGGAATCGACCGCGCCGATCCACAGTCCGCCGCAGTACAGCACAGTCCCGATCGTGAGCGGATCGGAGAGCCCGGCGAACGAGACGAACGGATAAACCGTGCCGCCGCTGGTCGGAAGCTGTTGCCCGAGATTGCGACCGTAGAGACCGGCGTTGGTCATGGTCATCAGGATATGGTTGGCATCGATGTAAGCGTTCGTATCGACGTTGAGTGCTGTTGGGGGTACGTCCCGCCCGGGCGGAGGGGCGGCGACTGCGGCAGCCGCAAAGGTACCGATGAAAAGGGTGAGTACAACAGTCCGTATCATGCCGATTCCTCCCTCATTGGACATGCGTCCACAGTTTCTTCACCAACTGATAGCATGGCGGCCCGGCGCCTCCAACAAGTGTTTTCACACTGCGGGCCGGGCGCTCGGCGGTTTACGGACAGGCCGGCGGCGCATCCCCCCCGCTGAAGAGATATGCGACCAGCATGGTGAGATCGGATATGTTGAAGGGATTGCCCCCTTCCGACTGACCGTCGACATTGCCCTGCTCGGGGCACGGCGGCGGCGCTCCGCCCGCAAAGAGGTAGCTCACAAAATAGGTGAGGTCGGCGACGTTGATCGGTCCCCCGACGCCGGAGTTGTCGATATCGCCCCGGACCCGGCAACAGCAGGCGTCGCCGATACCATCACCGTCGAAATCGTTCTGGTCGGGGTTCGCGACGGCCGGGCAGTTGTCCTCGTTGCCGCAGACAGCGTCGGAGTCAATATCGTTGTCGGGATCGAGCGGGCATGGGTCGCACACGTCGCCGAGACCGTCGCCATCGGTATCGACCTGGTCGACGTTGGCGAGCGCGGGACAATTGTCACAGGGGTCTCCGACACCATCGCCATCGCCGTCGGCTTGATCGGGGTTGGCCTGATACGGGCAATTGTCGCAGGCGTCG
>CAYPYM010000186.1:0-6460 GCA_964414435.1 uncultured Ignavibacteriales bacterium
ACTACCATTTCGGCGAGCGCGACTGCTCGATTCAGCGCCGCCACCAGAAACTGATCGAAGAGACGCCGTCGCCCCTGATGACGCCCGACCTTCGGGTGCGCATGGGCAAGGCGGCGGTCGAGGGCGCCCGCAAGGTGCAGTACCGCGGCGTGGGAACGATGGAATTTCTCGTCGACGACAGCCGTCAGTTCTATTTCATGGAGATGAACACCCGAATCCAGGTCGAACATCCGATCACCGAGGAGGCGTACGAGGTCGATCTGGTCAAGGACCAGATTCGGGTCGCGATGGGCGAGAAGCTAACCTACCGTCAGGAAGACCTCAAGCCGAAGTGGGCGGCGATCGAGTGCCGTATCAACGCCGAGGATTCCGAAAACGATTTCCGCCCGACGCCGGGCACGATCACGGCGATGCATATCCCCGGCGGGCCGGGGGTGCGGGTCGACCGGGCGGTTTACACCGGCTACCGCATTCCGCCGTTCTACGATTCCATGATCGCCAAGCTGATCGTAAAAGCGCGCACTCGCGAGGACGCCGTGATCAAGATGCGGCATTCGCTCGAGGAATTCGTGATCGAAGGCGTGCCGACCACGATCCCGTTCCACAAGGAGATTTTCCGCCACCCCGATTTTATCGCGGGCGATTACGATATCAATTTCCTGGAGACGAAGTTCCGCTCGAAAGTGGCGCCCCCGCCCGAGGAACCGGCGGCCGAGGAGCCGGCCGAAACGCCGGCCACGACATCGAATGAAGAGGAAGCGGGAGCTTCCGTGAGTGATAAGAAGTCATAACGACACCAATACGGTTAGAGGAGTAGGTTTCGTGAACATACCGGCAGATCTGAAGTATACGAAGGACCACGAGTGGGTCAAAGTTGACGGCAATACCGCTGTCGTCGGCATCACCGACTACGCGCAGGGCGAACTGGGCGATATCGTGTTTGTCGAACTGCCGAAAGTCGGCGACGAGGTCGCACAGCACCAGGCGTTCGGTACGATCGAGGCGGTCAAGGCGGTCTCCGATATGTACGCGCCGGTGTCGGGGAAGGTCGTTGAGATCAACGGCGCCCTTGACGACGATCCGATGATCGTCAATCGCGACCCTTACGGTGACGGCTGGATGATCAAGGTTGAGATGGCCGACGAAGGCCAGCTCGGCGACCTGCTCGATTCATCGGCCTACGGCAAGCAGCTCGAGGAGTAGCAGGGCCGGGGACACCGACAAGTAAGGATACGAACTCACCGGGGGTGCGGCCGGAGGACGGCGCTTTTTTGACCGCTTTGCGGCACCGCAACGATTTCCCGGTGTTAGTAACATATGAAAACGCGACGCGGCGCCGCCATCGGCGCCCGTGCCGCACGGGACGACCGGTCGGGTCCTGGCAACCGGCGGGTCGATCACCTTTTGGGAGTAAAGAGAGTATACAGCGCGATATGCCGTACGTACCGAACACCGATGACGACCGCCGCAAGATGCTCGACCGGATCGGGGTGGGAAAATTCGAGGATCTGCTGGAGGGAATTCCCGAGAGCCTTCGCCTGAAGCGCGAGCTGGACATCCCGCAGTTGTCCGAAATGGAACTGCTGCGCGAGATCAAGGATCTGTCGCGCGAGAGCCGTGAGGGACTGATCGGGTTTGCCGGCGGCGGTGTCTACGATCACTTCATCCCGTCGGCGGTGGCAACCATTGTCAGCCGTCCCGAGTTCATGACCGCGTATACGCCCTATCAGGCCGAGGTCGCCCAGGGGACGCTCCAGGTCATCTACGAATTCCAGACCCATATCTGCCGCCTCACCGGCATGGACATCGCGAACGCGTCGATGTACGACGGAGCGTCGGCGGCGGCCGAAGCGGTGATGCTGGCGGCCAAGGTTACCAACCGGAACAAAGTCGTGATCGCCGAGACGGTCAGTCCCGCCTATCGCGACGTGATCCGCACCTATCTCTCGGGGCAGGATATCGAACAGGTGGCGGCGCCTATGAAAGGCGGTGTAACCGACCTGAACAAGCTTGAAGACCTGATCGACGAAAACACCGCCGGAGTGCTGATCGGCCAGCCGAACTTTTTCGGTCTGCTCGAGGAAATCGAGCCGGTGGCGGCGATGATCAAGAAGGTCGGCGGTAAGCTGATTATGGCGATCGACCCGGTCGCGCAGGCGATTCTGAAGACGCCGGCCGAATTCGGCGCCGATATCGTTGTCGGCGAAGGTCAGCCGCTGGGAATTTCGGTTTCGTTCGGCGGCCCGTTGCTCGGTTTCTTCGCGGTCACCAAGGATCTCGTGCGGAGCATGCCGGGGCGCATTGCCGGGCGGACGACCGATGTCGACGGCAAACCGGGCTTCACGCTGGTGCTCCAGACCCGTGAACAGCATATCCGTCGCGAAAAAGCGACTTCGAATATTTGCACCAACCAGGCGCTGTGCGCCACGACCGCGGCGGTCTACCTGACCCTGCTGGGCAAAACCGGCCTGCGGCGGGTGGCACTGCTGTCGGCTGAGAAGGCCCAGAAGGCGGCCGGGCAGATTGCGGCCCTGGATGGTTTTGAACTGTATTTCAAACAGCCGTTCGTGCGCGAATTTGCCGTGCGAACGCCCAAACCGGCGGAGCAGATTATCCTGGCGATGGTCGAACGGAGCATTCTTCCGGGGATCGACGCCGGACGGTGGTATTCCGGGATGGACGACTGCCTGATCGTGGCGCTGACCGAAAAGCGCACCGAGCAGGAGATCGCGCGGCTGGTGGACGGCCTGAAGGAGTTGTCGACCAGTGGTGTACTGTCCCGAATGTAACGTGAAGTTGCAGGGCCACCCGGACCGCTGCTATATCTGCGGCGGCGAGGTGGTTGATGACGACGAATCGGGGTGGGTGTTGATCGGGATCGTCGAAAACAAGGTCTTCGCCGATCTTGCCCGCGAGACCCTCGAATCGTGCGGAGTGCCCGCCGTGGTCATCTCCAAGTCGGGGTTTTTCGGCAACGTCGGCCTTCCGCTCAACCCGATCTATGAGCCGAAGGTGGCGGCGTTTGAAATCTCGGTGCCGGTCGTCTACCGGACCGAGGCGATCGAGGTACTCGATATGACCCTCGGCGACAAATGGCAGCGAAAGGAAGACTAAGTGGCTTATTGTCCCAAGTGCAGATACGAATATGAAACGGGCGTTATGATGTGCCCCGACTGCGGCGTGCGGCTGGTCGATGAACTGCCGGCGCACGGCCAGGCGGCGGTCACTCCCGACACAAGCTGGGTCGTGATGGGCCAGGTGGCGTCGGCGATGAAATCGGAGATGGCCAAGGGTTCGCTTGATTCGAACAATATCCCGTCGGTCATCATGTCGTCGAGCTTCACCGGGGCCGGTCGCGGATTCAACAGTGCCGCCGCTCTCTTTCACGGCGGCGCCGAGGGCAACGTCATCATGGTCCCCCGCGAATTCGAAGAGGACGCCCTCCTGATCCTGGAGTCGGTGCTGGGTGACGATCTCATCCAGCCGGAAAAGTAACGCGTTTGCAGTGAATGAAGCGAGGATTATCATGCGTACCATTATTCCGGCCCTGCTGCTGACCCTCCTGATGGTGGGCGCGGCGACGGCCGAGCCGAAAATCGAGCAGCCCGAGCCGGCGCCCAGCGCGCCGTACTATACGACGCTCGCGGAGGCGCAGCAGGCTGCCGCCCCCGACCAGAAAATCGTCATCGAATTTTACACCGATTGGTGAATGTACTGTAAGATGCTGGACACGGTCGTGTTCACCGACAAAAACGTGATCGACTTCTTTACCGACGAGATGCTGCTCGTGAAGATCAACGGCGAGGTTGATACCAGCCTGGCGCAGAAGTACCATGTCATGGCTTACCCGACCAGCGTGCTTGTCAACAGTGACGGAACCGAGATCGATCGGCTGATTGGATTCGAACCGGCGCCGGACTATATGGACATCATGCGCGGCTACGCCGAGGGGCGCGGCACCCTGGCGGACCTGTTGAACCGCTACGCCGGTCAGCCGGACCGGGCGCTTGCTTTCGAGATCGGCGACAAATACAAATACCGGGCCGACACCGTCGACGCCGACAACTGGTACGACAAGGTCATCGAGCTGGGCCAGCCGACCGATTCCTTGTCGGGCGAGGCGACCCTGGCGCGGGCCGACATGTACCGGCGGACGAAAGACTATCGTAAAGCGGTGGAGCAGTTCGGCGCCATGATGGAGAGGTTCTCCGGAACGCAGTTCGCGGAAGTCGCCGAATTCTACCGGGCCTACACTCTGCAGAAGATGAAAGACAGACCGGCGGCGATCCACGCGTGGGAGGAATTCATCCAACACTGGCCGCAGTCGGAGGACGTTCAGTACGCCAATGACCAGCTCGAGAAGCTCAACAACGAAGAAAGTAAGTAAACTGCCAACCGAGGCACATAGACAGCAATGGACGAACGAATCCTGATATACGACAAATCAGTGGCCGGCCGCACCGGCTACACGCTGCCGAAAACCGACCGGACCGAGACCGACATCCTCGCCGCGATCCCGGAGAAGTTTCGCCGCAATGAGCCGGCGGCGCTCCCCGAGGTTACCGAGGGCGAGGCGATGCGGCATTTTGTCGGTCTGTCGATCAAGAACCATCATATCGACAAGGACTTCTATCCGCTCGGGTCGTGCACGATGAAGTACAACCCGAAACTGAACGATGTCGCGGCGTCGATGCCCGATTTCCGCGAGCATCATCCGCTCGCGCCGTGCAGCTCGGCTCCGGGGATTCTGCGCCTCATGTGGGATCTCAAGACCTATCTGGGCGAGGTCAGCGGTTTCCCGTCGATGTCGCTTCAGCCGGTGGCAGGCGCCCAGGGTGAATTTGTCGGCCTGCTCATTATGCGGGCGTATCATACCAGCAAAGGCAACCCCCGCAAGAAAATCATCATCCCGGATTCGGCCCACGGCACCAACCCGGCGTCGGTGGCCGCAGTCGGTTACACGACCGTTCAGGTCAAGGCCAACGCCAAAGGCGTGATCGAACCGGAGACAGTGGCGGCGGTGATGGACGAAGATGTCGCCGGCGTGATGATGACGAACCCGAACACGCTCGGCATCTTCGAGACCCACATCAAGGAGATCGCCGAGATCGTTCACGCCGGGGGCGGCCTGATGTACATGGACGGCGCCAATCTCAATGCCAACATGGGCATCTTCCGGCCGGGTGATGTCGGTTTCGACATCATGCACTTCAACCTGCACAAGACGTTCTCGACTCCGCATGGCGGCGGCGGCCCGGGCGCCGGCGCGGTCGGCGTGACGGCCGAACTCGACCGGTTCCTGCCGTTCCCGGTGCTGGAGCAGCAGGACGACGGTACGTTGTTCTTCAACTACGCCCGTCCCGAGTCGGTCGGCCGGGTGCATTCGTTCTACGGCAATTTCGGCAACATGGTCCGGGCCTATGCTTATATCAAAACGCTCGGCGGCAAGGGCCTTCGTCGGGTGAGCGAAAACGCGGTGCTGAACGCGAACTATCTCAAGGAGCTGGTGCGCGACGCCTACGATCTGCCCTACGATGTCCACTGCATGCACGAGTTTGTGCTTTCCGGCAACCGCCAGAAGAAAAAAGGTGTCCGCACCGCCGACATGTCGAAGCGGATGCTCGATTTCGGCGTTCACTCGCCGACCAACTACTTCCCGCTGATCGTGCCGGAAGCGCTCATGATCGAGCCGACCGAAACCGAGAGCCGGGAGACGCTGGAACGGTTCGCCGACATCATGCACCAGATCGCGCGGGAGGTCGAGGAAGATCCCGAGATCGTCCTGTCGGCCCCGCACGACACGCCGGTCCGTCGCCTCGACGAAACCGGAGCGGCGCGCAATCTGGACGTCTGCTACCTGAAGTAAGCCGATACGATTCCACTTGTCATTTTCAGCCGATGCCGTTACTTGCGGCATCGGCTTTCTTATGATCAAATTCGAAAACGTCACATATCGCTATGACGACGCCGCTCGGCCGGCGCTCGACAATGTCTCGCTGGCAATCGCACCCGGTGATAAGGTGGCGGTGATGGGAGCCAATGGCTCGGGGAAGACGACCTTCGCCCGACTGGTCGCCGGATTGTACGAGCCGTCAAGGGGGCGGGTCACGGTCGACGGCGGCAACGGCGGCGGCGGGTCGGTCGGCATCCTGTTTCAGAATCCGGACAACCAGATGGTGGCGGTGACGGTCGAGAAGGAGATCGCGTTTGCGCTCGAAAATCGGGCGACGCCGCTTGAGGAAATGGATCAGCGCGTGACCGCGACGCTGGAACGATTCCAGATCACTCATCTCCGTCGGCGGCTGACCGCCGAACTGTCCGGAGGGGAGAAGCAACGGGTGGCGCTGGCTTCTGTAATGGTTCAGGACCCGCCGGTGCTCGTGCTCGACGAACCGGATGCTTTCCTCGACGAGATAGGCCGCAAGATCCTCGAAGACGAACTGATGCGGCTGCATCGGGA
>CAYPYM010000187.1:0-6432 GCA_964414435.1 uncultured Ignavibacteriales bacterium
AAATGGATCGCCTGCTTGAGCGAATGGAGAATCTCGGCGAGGACATTGTCGAGCCGAAGTGAGCTGGAGAGCTTCTTGCCGATTTCGAAGAGGAGATGTTTTTCGAGCGCCTCGCGGCGGGCGACCCGATACAGATGGGCGTTGTTGAGCGCCACCCCGATCTGGTTGGCCAGCCCGATCAGCAGATCGAGATCGGCATCGGTGAAATCACCGTCGTTCTTATTAATCGCCTCGAGCACCCCGAGCATTCTCCCGCGCCCGATCAGCGGCACCGTGACCAGATTGCGAATCGGCTCGCCGACGCGCTGCGCGATTTCGGGGTCGACCTGGGCGTTGTTGGTCGCGTCATTGATCATCACCGCCTCGCGGTGTTTGGCGACCCAGCCGACCACCCCCGCGCCGAATTCCCGGTGAAAAATCTCGAGCGCGCTCCGTTCGGCGTGCATCATGCGGATTTTGATATCGGTCCGCTCGTGATCGACCCGGAATATCAGGGCGGTGCGGGCCGCCACGGCGGTCATCACCAGCCGCAGAATCTGCTCGATGAGCGCTTCGTATTCGGTGGTGGAATTGAAGATGCGGGCCGCTTCGAGAAGCAGTTTTTCGGTCCGGGTGTGGTTCGACGGCGCTGTCATGGCCCAAAGGTAGCCCATCGGGGGAAATTGTCAATCAGAATACGCAGGTCCTACTCCGGACGCAGCGCCTGTTTCAGTGCCGGATATCGCTCTTCCGCCGCCCGCACCGAGGCGGTATCAAGCCCCCGGGCCAGACCGATCCGGAATTGGGCCGCCGCCGCGGGAATGTTGCCCTGCGCGAGATAGACGTCGGCGAGCTCCCGATACAGGCCGGGGGGTGTATTCGGCCACTGAGCCGCCTTCTCGAGCCACTGAAGGTAGAGATCGGTTCGACCGGTGAGGCGGTAGACGGTCGCGATATTGTACTGATTAGCCGGGTGATCGCCGAGCAGGTCGTGCGCTTTCAGCAGCGCGGTTTCGGCTTCGTCGTAACGACGCTCCCGGATACAGGCGTTGCCAAGATTGTTCCACGCCGAGGCTTCGTACGGATTGAGCCGCAGGGCGCGGTGCAGGCAGACATAGGCGCTGTCGTCGAGCTTCATGTGAATGTAGCACTCTCCCAGGTGCGACCAGGCGTCGGCATAGGTAGGATTCAGGCCGACCGCGAGGCGAAGCTCCCGGACTGCGTTGGGCCACTTCCCCACCCGCTTCAGATCCACCGCACGGAAAAACGCCGCACGCTCCGGGTATAACCGGTTCCATTGCGTGAACGACGTCTCGGCGGCGGCGGTGTCGCCCCGTTCGAGATAGTCGGTGCGGATAAGCGAATAGGCGCGAAGGCCGCGTTCGGGATCGAGCGCCAGGTACGCCCGGTGCTGTTCGCGGGCGTCGTCGGGAGAGCGGAGAATCGCCACCCGCGTCGCCAGTACGAAAGCGGAGAGCACAATGCCCATAAGCGCCACAGTGTGTCCGTAGTGCGTTGACTTCCGCAGGGCGAGCAGATAAAACAGCGCCACCAGCGGAAGGCCGGCAAATGAAAAGAGATCCCAGTCGCGCGGCAGGCCGAGTTTCGGATCGACCAGAAACAGCCCGGCCCAGACTATCACGAGCATGATGGTCAGGAAGATGAACCGGCGATCTTTGAGAGCGGCCCTCGTCTGGCGGCGAGTCATCAGGAGCACCAGCAGCCCCGCGCCCGGCAGGAGAAGCAGCGCCAGATTGACGAAGTCGAGCAGGTGGGCCCACGACAGCAGGGTGTAACTGTCGTAGGCGTAGATGCTGTCGGCGAGCGGAATCAGGGCGTAGCGAAGGAACAGCGATGACCGAAAGGCGAAAATGCCGCCACTCACAGCGGCGATCAGAGCGAGCATACCGGCCAGGACAAGGCTCGCGTTGCGAGTCCGGCCGATCCGCCGGCCGAGGGATGTGTCGGCCAGCAGCAGGTAAAGCGCGGCCGGCAGAAGCAGCAGGCCGAAAATGTGCATGAGCACCGCCAGAGCGAGCAGCGGGAGGAGCCAGAATCGATTGACCGCTCCGTGCGCCACCAGCAGGCCAATCAGTGTGAATATGCCGACAACCGCCACGAACAGCGAGTACTGCTCAACGTAACCGAACCACAGCAGGGCATATCCCCCGGTCGCCAGACCGAGGACGAAGAGAAACTGGTCACGCGCGCCGTCGAACAACCGTCGGGAGCCAACAACGGCCGCCGCGACAAACACAATGCCCGACAGCCCGGAGAGGAGTCGGAAAACAAGCAACGCTCCGCTTCGGTCGGAGACGCCGAGCACCTTCGCCAGCCACACGTGCGCGTACCCCTCTCCCAGCGCAGTGGCCTTGATTATCCCCTTGCCCGACGCGAGGGCATCGAGATTCTGAAGTCCGTCGCCGAGGAAGAAGGATCTTGCCGGAAACAGGAAGTAAAGAGCACCGAAAACTGCAATTACGGCGGTTGAGATCAGGAAGTAGCTACTTTGCGACGACTGCTGCCCTTTCGCACGGTCTGCCGCATCTCGCAGGCTGAGGATTGCCGCGAGCACGATCACCGCAGCTACGGCGAGACCGACCCGGACACCAACCGGCAGAAACGCCCAGAATCCGATTCCCCAGACCCGGTACTCCGGCAGGAACGACGCGGCCGCCAGAGCCGCGATCGTGGCGGCGGCACTTGCGGCCGCCGGGAATCGCGAGCCAGAATCAGTGTCGGCCACAGTCAGATCCTCGAATACTCATCGCGACTTTTCTGCTCGGGTAGTCTACTTCCCCAGGTCGGCGAGGCGTTTGTTGATGTTGTTCCAGATTTCCGGCCACGTTTTGTCGTACCCCTCGGCCTGATATTCGGTGCGGGCCCGCTCGAGCAGCTTGATGCCGTCGGCTTTCTTACCCTCGGCGATCGCGATCTCACCCAGATCTTCGCAGGCCTGGCCGATAGCGCCGTGGTTATCGAGCCGTTCGGCCCAGGCGAGCACCGGTCGAAGCCACTTTTTGGCTTCGTCGTAGCGGCCGAGGAACCGGAGGGTCATCCCGATATGGTAGTCGGCGAAGAGCTTGGCTGTCTCGTCGGAGAACCGCCAGTGATAGTCGCGGGCTTTCTCGAAACAGGAGAGGGCGCTGTCGTACTGCTTGGATTCCCAGTACGTCACGGCGAGATTGTTCCAGAGCGGGCCGAGCCAGGATTCCTCGTCGGCCGCCTCGGCCGCGGCGATACCGCGTCGAGCCCACTCGATCTGGTCGTCGGTCGATTCCGCGACAATCGCGATCATATGAGCGGCATCGACCGCCCGCCCCCAGAGGGCATTCGTGCTGCAATACTCGTACATCGTGTCGAATGTGGCGCGGGCCGTCGTGAGGTCGTCGTCCTGCCACTCGAACCGTC
Organism: uncultured Ignavibacteriales bacterium; assembly: GCA_964414435.1. Classification (GTDB taxonomy): domain Bacteria; phylum Zixibacteria; class MSB-5A5; order GN15; family FEB-12; genus JAGNLV01. The sequence continues at coordinate 3,391 of CAYPYM010000187.1, forward strand.
CCTTCACCCCCAGATACCGCGACCAGCCCATCGGGTCGGAATCGTCGGCCCGGGCCGCCGCCTCCACGAGATACGGCCGTCCCTCGTCTTTCCGGTTCTGGATCAGATAGGCGCGGGCGACCTGGGCCAGTGCCTCGACCTCGACCGAGCGGTTGAACTCCTTGCGGGCCCGAGCGACCGCCGCCTGGTAGGTGGTGAGAGCGTCGGCATACTGGCGGGCCTTGAACTGGGCGTCGCCGGCATTTAACAGGGAATCGGCGGTTATTTCATCGGAAGTCACGTTTACTCCTCTCGGCTCTTTCTCGACCGCCCCGACCCCGGCGCAGCCGAGCAGGCAAATCAAGATCAACGCAGTTTTCATAATGGCTCCTGTGGTTCGGCGAGCTGAATGTAAACAATATACGGAGCCGGGGGTATAAGGCGAAAGGTTGAAGATGCCGGGGCCGATCGGCAGGGGATTCTATTTGACGCCCCCAGTCCACTTTCCTATATTCAGGGCCTGACCGGGCGGCGCTCTCCGCTCGCCCCCGTCACCGGTAAGGGTATTGACCGCAATCAGAAGGAATGCTGTTCGATGAAAGCACTTATCACCGGAATAACCGGCCAGGACGGATCGTATCTGGCGGAATTACTGCTCGAGAAAGGCTACGACGTGATCGGCATGGTCCGTCGGGCCTCGACCGAATCGTTCGAGCGGATCAACCACATCAAGGACCAGATCACGCTGGCCCAGGCCGACCTGCTCGATCAGCTTTCGCTCGTCTCGATCATCGCCGAGACCCATCCCGACGAAATCTACAATCTCGCGGCCCAGTCGTTCGTGCCGACGTCGTGGGACCAGCCGATGCTCACCGGTGAATTCGATGCTCTCGGAGTGACCAAGGTGCTCGAAGCGATCCGGCTGGTCGATCGCGGCATTCGCTTCTATCAGGCGTCGTCGTCCGAGATGTTCGGCAAGGCACAGGAGGTGCCGCAGTCGGAGAAGACTCCCTTCTATCCCCGCTCGCCGTACGGTGTGGCGAAAGTCTACGGGCATTTTATCACGGTCAATTACCGCGAGTCGTACGGCATCCATGCGTCGTCGGGCATTTTGTTCAATCACGAATCGCCCCGGCGCGGGCTTGAATTCGTCACGCGGAAAATCACCGACGGTGTCGCGCGGATCAAGCTCGGCCTCGCCGACAAACTGGCGCTGGGCAATCTCGACGCCAAACGCGACTGGGGTTACGCCGGCGACTATGTCCGCGCCATGTGGCTCATGCTTCAGCAGGGCGACTTTGTCATCGCGACCGGCCAGACCCACTCGGTGAAAGACTTCGTCCGTCTTGCGTTCGAGCATGTCGATCTCGATTTCAACAAGTACGTCGTGGTCGACCCGCGCTTTGTTCGTCCCGCCGAGGTCGACCTGCTGCTGGGTGATCCGTCGAAAGCGCGGAAACAGTTGCGGTGGGAACCGACCGTCACGTTCGAGGGGCTGGTCGAGATGATGGTGGACGCGGACCTGAAACGGTTATCGGAGTCGACGAACTAGGCAATGGCCAAACCGCTCGCGTTTATCACCGGAATCGCCGGGTTTGCCGGATCGTGGCTGGCCGAGGAGCTGCTGCGCGAAGGCTACGAAGTCGCCGGGGCGCTCTACGATGACGAGCCGACCGACAACATCGAGCATCTCCGGAAGCAGTTACAGCTCACCTCGCTTGATCTGACCGATCCCGCCCGCGTTGAAGCCGTTCTCCGCCGGATAAAACCGGAGTACGTTTTTCATCTCGCGGCGTTTTCGTCGGTGGGCAAATCGTTCGGGGCGGAACGCCTGACCTACCGGATCAACTTCGAGGGCACCCTCAACCTGCTTCAGGCGCTCGAACCTGCCCCGCGTCTGAAAAAGATGGTGTTCATCAGTTCGGCCGACGCCTACGGCGTCTTTTCGCCGTCGAACAAAACCCTGACCGAGTCGCAACCGTTCGACCCGGCTTCGCCGTACGGTATTTCCAAGGCTGCAGCGGAGATGATCTGCACGTATTACCAGCGGCGATACGACCTGCCGGTGACAATCGCCCGCTCGTTCAATCATTCCGGCCCGCGCCAGAACGACGCCTTCGTGATCCCGGCATTCGCAAAGCAGGCGGCGGCGATCGATCTCGGGCGCCAGAAACCGGTGATGAAAGTCGGCGATCTCACGGCGCGACGGGACTTCTCGGACGTTCGCGATATCGTGCGGGGCTACCGCCTGCTGGCCGAGAAAGGAGAGCCGGGGCGGGTGTACCATTTCTGCTCGGGGAAGACGGTTTCGATCGAACAGGTGCTGATGACTTTGGTCGGGTTTGCATCGAAAGAGATCAAAGTGACGGTCGACAAGACCAAGCTGAGAAGAAACGATATCCCGGTGTTGCGCGGGTCCAACCGCCGGGCCGTTCAAGCGCTTGGATTCGGCATCCGATATACTCTTAAACAGACTCTGCGGGATACGTTCGAATACTGGAAAACAACCCTATCTTCGGGAGCCTGAGCTCTGACAGGAGACGCTTCATATGGCCACAAAGCACTCACGTAAATCAAGCAACAACGCCTACCAGGAACTGACCAACAAGATCAAGAACAAGCAGGCGAAAGCCGGCGTGGTCGGCCTGGGCTATGTCGGGCTGCCGCTGTCGATGGAACTGGCCGCGGCCGGACTGGAAGTCACCGGCTTCGATATCTCCGAGGCCAAGGTGAAGCTGCTCAACAGCGGCCGTTCGGATATCGACGATGTCCCGGACAAGGAAGTCAAGAACGCGATCGCCGCGAAGAAATTCAGCGCCACCACCGATTTCCGTCGGCTCGCCAAGATGGACACGATCTCGATCTGTGTCCCGACCCCGCTGTCGAAGACGAAAGACCCCGATGTCAGCTACATCCTCTCGGCGGTCAATCGGATCAAGCAGTATCTGAAGCAGGGTGCGCTGGTGGTGCTCGAATCGACCACCTACCCCGGCACGACCGAGGATCTCATCCTGCCGCTGCTCGAGGAGGGCCAGCGGAAGGTCGGTCGGGACTTCTTCCTCG
>CAYPYM010000188.1:0-6375 GCA_964414435.1 uncultured Ignavibacteriales bacterium
CGTGAACGCCCTCATTCCGGTCGCCGAAAACGACGACATCGGCCAGGGTGTGATTCTCGGCGACCGCCAGAAGATCTCGCCGCGTATCGGTTTCTCCTACCCGATTTCGGATAAGGCGAAGGTGCACTTCAACTACGGGCACTTCTACCAGCTTCCCGACCTGACCGAAATGTACGCCCGTAACACCACCGCTATCGAGCAGAACGCCGTTATCGGTAACTACAACCTCGACTATCAGAAGACCGTGCAGTATTCGTTCGGCGTGAAGTACGCCATGAGCGAGTACTACTCGATCGACGTTTCCGGTTACTTTAAAGACGAGTTCGACAAGATCAACAGCGCCCAGGTGCTGGTCGGCGGCCTGAACCGCCAGCAGTACCGCAACTCCGACTACGGCCGGAGCCGCGGCTTCGAGCTGCAGATCGAAAAGGGCGGCGGCGGCTACGTCAACGGCATGCTGTCGTACACGTACGGCTTCGCCTTCGGTAAGGCGTCCGAAGCCTCCCGGACCTATGCGACGCCGTTCGAACTCTCGCGCGAGCCGCTCTCCGAGTTCGCGCTGGACCACGATGTCCGGCACTCGCTGAAATCGAACATCCAGGTCTACGTCCCGAACACCGTCAAGCCGCGGCTCTTCGGTCTGCCGATTCCGAACGGCTGGTCGATGTCGATCGAGACGGTTATCGAGAGCGGCCGGCCGTTTACGCCGGACCGGTCCTACCCGAACATCGCGGTCGTCACCGGTGAAAACATCCAGACCAACTCGCTGCGCAAACCGGCCTCGGTCGTGTTCGACATGCGCTTCTCGAAGGACTTCACCTTCGCCGGTCTGGATCTGAGCTACATTCTCTGGATCAACAACATTTTCAACGCGCGCAACGTCGTCACGGTCTACTCGACGACCGGTCGTCCCGACACCCAGCAGAACCAGAGCCAGGTGATCAAGGGCGGCACCGCGTTCGACCAGAATCCTTACAACTGGGATTACGGCCGTCAGATCCGGATGGGTGTCCAGGTTGACCTGTAATTGGGTGAGAGAATTATTCGCTGCAAATACAAGAGGATGACATGTTTTCTAGAAATGTAATGACAGGATCGGGGTCGACCATACGAACGGGCCGTATCGTTGCGGTCGCGCTCGCGCTCGGCCTGATCATGTTGTTTGCACCGCATGACGTCAACGCGCAGGCGAAGGTCGGTACGACCGGGGCCCAGTTCCTCGAACTCGGCGTATCCGCCCGGGCGATGGGGATGGCCGAGGCGTTCACGGCGGTCGCGGACGACATTTCGGCGGTCTATTATAACCCCGCCGGACTGGTTTATCTCTACGGTCCCGAGGTCGGAGCCACCTACGTCCGGATGCCCGCCGATATCAGCTACGGTTTCCTCGCCGGTGCCCTGCCGCTCGAATCGATCGGCGGCGTGCTCGGGATCAGCGCCTACGGCCTGAATTCCGGCAAGATGGACGAGACCACCTACGAGCGCATCCCGACCGGCCGCCAATTCTGGTGGTCCGATCTCGCGCTCTCGGTGAGCTACGGCCGCTACCTGACCGACCGTTTCTCGATCGGCTTCTCGGTGAAGTACATCGGCGAGAAGGTCCACGACTACAGCGCCAGCGGCTGGTCGGCCGATGTCGGTACCGTGTACGACACCGGTTTCCGCGGGTTCAAGATCGCCATGGTCATCACCAATTTCGGCCCCGACATGAACTTCATCAAAAACGACTACCCGCTGCCGATCAACTTCAAGTTCGGCGGGTCGATCAACGTGCTCCAGGCCGACGACTACACCCTGACCTTCGCGGCCGAGGGCTCGCACCCGTCCGACAACCTCGAGAAATACAACAGCGGTCTCGAATTCACGCTCAAGAACATGTTCGTCCTCCGCGGCGGCGGCCGGTTCAACTACGATTCCGACGGCCTCACGTTCGGCGGCGGCCTCCGGCTGCCCTTCGGCCAGGAGTCCGAGCTGCGGGTCGATTACGCCTACCAGGACTTCGGCGTCCTGACGGAGGTTCACCGTTTCACCATGAGCTTTGCGTTTTAAGGGGAGGCGTACACGAACATGAAAGATAACAAGAAAATGGCACATCGTCCGACCACACTGACATTCCTGGCGCTCGCCGCTGTTGCTCTGGCCGCGGTTGTCCTCATGGGCGGCTGCTCCAAGACGATCGACGGCGAGACGTATGCCAATAAGCCCCCGATCGTCAGGTTCGCCAACATCCCGCCGAGCGGCCAGACCTTTTCGACCAACCCGGTCGTCTACTGGTACGGTACCGATGAAGACGGCCTGATCGCGGGGTATCGCTACCATATCGCCACCGTCTCAGACATGGGCGGCCAGGATCCCGATACATACATCGCCACCGTCCCCGACTCGCTCTGGACGCACGTCTCGGTCGATCCGGCCAAGGCCGATCCGAAGACCGAGGGGACGATCCCGCTCACCGCGGATACGGCCAATCCCGTGCTCGGCTTCGTCGACCAGTGGGTCTTCCTGCAGGCGTTCGACCTTGAAGGTCAGGCCTCGGCTATCGTGTCGCGCCTCTTCTCGCGCAACGACAACCCGCCGACCACCGTCATCCTCGACTATTCCACGAGCCTGCCCTTCGTGAACGCCCCGAGCCCCGGCGGCGTCGTGACCGGCATCCGCCTCAACTGGCAGGGCGCCGACAAGATCGACTACCCGACCGATCCGCCGCCGTTCCAGTTCCAGTGGCGATTGTACGGACCCTACACAAAGGCGGAACTCGCCGATATCCAGGCGAATTACGTGTACAAGGTCTTCCAGACCAACACCGGATTCGTCTACCAGCCCGGTGACACGCTCGAAGTCTGCGACACCACCGGCACCGATATCAGTTGCGACACGTTCGTCGTCGGTACCGACCCGATACCGTCGTTCCTCGGCGACAGCGTCGAATACTTCGCCATCGATAACCCGGCCTTCGTCGGGTCACAGTACGATCATTACATGCTGCAGTCGTGCGCCGAGTCCGGTTGCACCCTGGCCGGCGACAGCTGCTGCACCGACCCGTGGGTCTACAACACCACCGACACCCTTTACGACGCGTTCCACGGTGTCGTCAACAACCAGACCGTCACGCGCTGGTTCATCTTCTGGGTTCGTTCGCGCGACGATGCTCAGGTGCCCGATCCGACTCCGGCCTTCGGGGTCGTGTCGGTAATCGATCCGAAGTTCGAGCGCGATGTGCTCGTGATCGATTACGCCAAACCATCGTCCGGTTCGGTCGCGCACCGTATCGTGAATGCCGGGAAGAAATTCTGGTATGACGCCTTGCACACCTGGAAGCCGGATATCCAGTTCGATACCACGCGTAACCTTGTCACCGGCGATTACAACGACTATGTCTTCGCCCTGTCGGGCTTCTCGAGCGGTGTACCGCTCGATACCCTGCTGCAGTATAAGACGCTCATCTTGTATAACGACGGGATCATCACCGCCGAGCTTGCCGGCAGCAAGGCCGGCCCGATCTGGAAGGCGATTGACGCCGGCGTAAACGTCTGGCTGACCGCGCGGTGTCCGATCTACGGCACCCTGAACGATGTGGAGACGCCGTTTATCGACGCCCTCGGGCGCGGCGGCGGCCTCCAGTACGCGTACTACTTCCGGGTCAACCGGATGGTGTTCTCGGGCTGGTGGAAACATCACGCTTCCGGACCGGATTTCCCGGGCGCGGTCGAACCGAGATTCGACGTGCAGGATTGTATCGGCGCCTACAGCCTCAAGCCGGACCAGTGGCCCGACCTCATGTACGATTCGGTGAAGGTCCGGACCAACTTCTACTGGGCTTTCGGCAACCCGTTCAATCCGAACCTGCCGTGGCTCCCGGAAATCAACTGGAGCGAAGCCGGTCTCGGCGCCGAGGTCATGTACCTGTATCGGTCGTGGTACGGCCTGCAGGGCAAGAGCCATCCGCTCGGCGTGCAGCAGACCTTCGACGGCCCGTTCGACTACAATATGGAAGGCGCGCCGTGCGGCCACCGGTTCAACGCCGGCCTGTTCAAGACGGTGCACTTCAACTTCACGCCGATGGCGCTGGACAACACCGACGGTTCGGTGCAGGATCTCGTGAACATCGTGATGAACTTCATTTACGATCCGTCGATCACCGCACCGGTGTCGTCGGTCCGCTACCCGAACGCCGGCTACAAAGTCAGCGTATCGGATGAGCGGGCACGCTACTGGCGCCGCGCCGATCAGGAAACGCTGGATAACGGCGGTGTCCTGAGCAAGAAAGCGCTCTCCAATCTCTATCGCTAGCCGGTAGATCGAAAGCGACAATTCGGAGGACCGAGGAAACTCGGTCCTCTTTTTTTATGGGTGGAGCCGTCGCTGCAATTCGCGCAGCGGGGTGAATGCGGGAAAGCGATGCAGGGCGTCGGCCAGGACCGAGTCGGCCTCGGCCGACCGCCCGGTGGAGAGATAGCCGGTGATGAGGTTCACGTAGGCCCGCGCCAGGGTCGAGTCGAGTTCGATCGCCCGGCGGCTGTATTCGACCGCACCGCCGAGCACGCCCGTCACACCGTAAATGTAGCCGAGTTCGTAAGCCGCCCGGGCACGCTGCCGCCTCATATCGTCGGGGCCGTACGCGAAGTCCGCCCGGAAGGCCCTGTCATCGGTTTCAATCGGCCGCGGAACGGCGTCGACCGCCATCCCCGCGAACTCCTCGGCCGGCCCGAAATTCCGTCGCGACGCAAACAGTTCGGCTGCCTCGTTCAGGAGGTAGACGTCGTCATCGGTACGATTCGCCGCTTTGCGAACATGGTCGACCAGGGCCGATTCGCTGATCGTCTCGATTGAGAAAAAGGCGCGTATCAGCACCCGGTTGGCGGTCTCGTCCCACGGCTGGAAGTGAATAGCTCGCTGGGCCGATTCGACCGCTTTCATCGGCTGGCCGTCGACCAGCGCCAGCGAGGCCAGATTGGCGCGGGCGCGGGGGCGGTTGGGATAAAGGGCGATCTCGCGCTCATAAGCGGCCCGTGCTTCTTCGGTCCGGCCCAACCGCAGCGCGGCGTTGCCGATCGCGAGCTGCACTCCCGGGAAGGTCGAGTCAATCTGTTTCGCCTGATTTGCCGATTCCATCGACCCGCGGTAGTCTCCGGCACTGTATCGATAGTGTGCCTGGGCGAGGAGCGCCTGCGGAGAGGCTCCGGCCGGCAGCGGCGCGATCGGCGCAAACGAGATCGCGCCGCCCGCGACGAGAACGACCGCGACCAGCACCACCGAAGCTTTCGACCGACGGAACGCTTCGACGACGATCGCCGCGCCCAGTCCGGCCAGCAGGAAGAAATAAGGGAGAAGCGGCAATCGGAAACGGCTGTTGAAGAAGAACAACGAACTCGCCGCGATGTACACAAGCACAATCAGCACCAGCAGCCGTACCTGTCGATCCGAACCGGCCATCGCCAGAGTCCCCAGCAGGGCAAAGGCGAAGACGATTCCGAACGAGAGCAGATTGAAATGCAGGAACGGTGCGTGGCCGAAAAACCAGCCGAGATCCCGATTGTTGGATATCTCACGATTGGCGATATTGCGGTAGAGTTTGGCAGCGTACAGCCCGATGAAGTGGCGGGGGTGGGTCAGAATCCACTTCAGCGCCTGCCCCGTCCAGTACGAAGACACCTCGCCCGGCTTAAGCGCCGCGCCGCCCTCCGCCTTCTCGGCAGTCCAGGCCACCTGGCGGATTTCCCAGTCGTACCCGAGCGGCATCGGCATCACCGCCGAAACGCCGTCGGCAGCGTCGTTATTCCCGATATACAGGTTTATCCCGCCCTGCGACGATATCAGCACCGGGTCGCCCGCGACCGCCAGGTTGCGAATGGTGATCGGAGCAATGACAATCACCAGTCCCGCCGCCAGGAGTCCGATCTGCCGCCAGACCGGGCGGAATCGGTCGCGGTGCAGGAGGATCATCAGGAGGACGATCGGCACCAGGACCAGCGCGGTCGGCCGGGTGATCGCCGCCAGACCGATCAGCAGCCCCGTCCAGAGGCCGTCGCACCCCCGTCCCCGGTCGATCCAGATCACGAATCGATAGACCGCCAGTTCGAACAACAGCAGGAAGAGGGGATCAAGCAGCAGCTCGCTCTCGAAATAGATCGCGATCGGGTAAAGCGCGTGCAGGGCGGCCGCTATCAGGCCCACCTTCGGCATGAACATGCGACGTCCCAGCAGCCCGGTTGTCGCCACCGAGGCCAGCCCGACCACCAGCCCGAACAGGCGGGCCACCCAGAGCGAGCTCCCGAACAGGCTGTAGAGGGCGGCCAGGCAGTAGACATAGAACGGCGCCCGGAAATAGGTTGTGTCGCCGGTGATATCGCCGCCGGCAATGTCCTGCGCCCAGTG
>CAYPYM010000189.1:0-6315 GCA_964414435.1 uncultured Ignavibacteriales bacterium
GTCGTCAGCTGGCGCGCGGCCGGCGACGTCGACGCGGCGGCGCGGTGGAGCGGCATCGCAACCGGGGGCTTCGAAGAGGAGGTGATCGATTGCAGCCACTTCGACATGCTGCTGCCGCCGGATGATCAGATTCTGGCGGCGATCCACGATGAAGCCGCAATCGGCATCCTCCATACGTCAGTCAAATACAGCCAGGCCAAGGGGTTCCTGTGGTCGGTGTGTGCTGAGCTCGAAGAATTGGCCCGAGGCATCGCCCGCGGGGCAAGCACTCTCGAACGAATCGAGAAAGAGCTCAAGATGTCGACGGATCAGATTGCGATGAGGAAGTGCTGGTACTGCGGGGGCCAGGAATCCGCCGACTCCTGCGCTATCGAAGTGAAGATGTATGGAGAGGTGCACAACGACGGATTTCGGATTCGGTGGAAGCACATTACGTTCAAGGTATTTCGATGCGAGAGCTGTAAGCGGTTGCACGAAACGATCTGGAAGAAGCATCTGCTTATGTGGCTGTTCGCTTTGGCTGGATTTATTGTCGGTCTGAACGTGGGCTATCTCATCCTGCTGACCGCCGCGCTGGCCCTCGTCGGCTACCTGCTGGGGCTTCAAAGCGACATCAAATCCGGAAAGAACGGCATACGGAACCGGACCGACTATGACGGTTTTCCGCTCATCCGTGATCAGCGCGCCAAGGGGTGGTTGTACGGAGGCGGGCCACCGAGTTCATAAGCCGGGACGCGAGAGCCTAATATGACCGCCAGAATGAGAGGGCATTGAACGGTGAAGATACTGAGCAAATACCGGGACCGGCTGCGACAATTCTCGGTTCCACGGGAATTCAGGATCGCCCACTATGAAGATGATATGGGGGATCTGAACGCAGCGCTTGCCACCCTTGTGGATTTGGTTGAGGCGATCGGCAAGAAGGGGCACGGCCATGGCGCCGGCGCCGACAGCGATACTCTTCACGCGATAGCAACGGCGGCAACCGGTCTGTGGAGCTGCCATCGAAACCTGCAGGATCCATCCGTGCATAACTCAAGCGGGGATGTGCGCAGGGCGTTCCGTCACCTGGAATCGACGATGGACAAGTTGCGCGGCGCGGGACTCAAAGTGATTGATAACAAAGGTGAACCATATACGCCGGGAATGTCCGTGGACGTTTTGGTGTTTCAACCGGAAGCGGGGCTGGATCGGGAAATGATAATAGAGACCGTGGAACCGACCGTCTACCTCGGAGAACAACGCCTGCAGATGGGCAAAGTGATTGTCGGGAAACCGCTTCACTGATGAATCGGAAATCGGAAACGTCGGGGTCATGTGCGCGGAGCGCTGATCGGAGGAGAGAATGACAAGCAGTCTGACAATTGATTATGGAATCGACCTTGGCACTACCAACAGTTGCCTGGCACATGCCACCGGTATGACCACGGAGATCATCAAGAAGCCGGGTGGCCCGGAGATCACGCCGTCGGCGGTCTACATTAACAAGTCCGGCGAATGCCATGTCGGCGAAGAAGCACGAAGAAGGGCCGTGGGCAGCGATAGTGCCGATACCGCTACCGGCTTCAAGCGGCATATGGGCGATACCCACAAGTACACTTTTGAGTCGTCCGGTGTCAGCAAGACGCCGGAAGAGCTCTCCGCCGAGGTGCTGAAGGAACTCAAGGCCAATCTCCAGCAGCAACGCATGGAGACGCTGCGCGAGGTCGTCATTACCGTGCCCGCCGCCTTCCTGCAGCCATCGATGGACGCCACGAGGCGGGCTGCGGAAATGGCCGGATTTTCCCACGTCATCCTTCTCACCGAACCCAGCGCCGCGGCGATGGCATACAGTGCGGAGGAAGAGGTCAAGGACGACATTCTCTGGCTGATTTTCGATTTTGGCGGAGGCACGTTTGATGCGAGTCTCGTTACGGCCAGGGACGGGTTCTTCCGTATCATCGACCACGCCGGGGACAACCATCTCGGCGGGACGGAGATCGACAAAGCCATTTTGAACCAGTTGTTCATCCCGGAACTGACTCGGGAACATTCGCTCGACGAGGTGCAGAAGGCCAATCCCAACTGGGCCACTATCCAGGGCAAGCTCCAACTGGCCGCGGAGCAGGGGAAAATACAGGTTTCCCTCCGGGATTCGACGCAAATCCTGATCGACAATCTCTACCGGACGCCGTCGGGAGAAATCAAGGACTTCGATTTTGAGCTGACGCGCAAAGATGTCGAGCGGCTGGCGATGCAGTACATCAATAACTCCATCAATATCAGCAAGGACCTGCTCGAAAAGAACAACATAAGCGGGAAGCAGCTCGATCGCGTGATCCTCGTCGGTGGGACGACCCTCATGCCCGCGCTCCGTGAACGGCTTGCGGATCCGACTCACGGCCTGGGCGCGCCTCTCCACGTCAGCATCGATCCGATGACGGTTGTGGCGCGCGGCGCGGCGGTGTTCGCCCGATCTCAGCGCAAGCAGGATCCGAACGGCCGGGAGATCGCATCGCATGAATTTTCGCTCGACGTCGAATACAACCCGGCCGGTCCCGATGTCGAGTTCCTTGTCGGCGGCAAGATATCGTGCGCCAACGTCCCGGATCTCACCGGCTACGTTGTCCAGTTCTCCAATCCCGACTCCATGCCGCCGTGGGAGGGGGGGAAGATTGAATTGGGAAGTACGGGCCTTTTTCACACTCAATGTCGCGCCGAAGAGGGGCGGGAAAACCAGATTGTGATCAAGCTGTTCGACCCATCGGGCGCCGAGCAGAAGCTGATACCGGACCGGATTCCGTACCGCGTGGCTATCGCCCCCGCCCAGGTCTGCGCGACGATGTCGGTCGGCGTCGGTCTGAATGACGGGAGCTTCATGCCCTTCATTCCAAAGGGTACGCCGTTGCCGGAATCGAAGCGGTATTCGGTTTACACCGTGGAGGTGCTGCGGCGGGGTGACAAAGGCGCCATGTTGAGAATTCCCTTCTGTCAGGGCGACAGCGATCGCGCCGATAGGAACATCAGTATAGGTGCGATGAACCTGCCGGCAAACGAATTCCGCAATGACGTGCCGGTGAACAGCGAAGTCGACATTCTGGTCAAGATGGATGAGTCGCAGATCATAACCGCGCGGGCCTACGTGCCGGTGCTCGACGACGAATTCGAGCTGATCGTCAAGGCCAATATCGAGATCCCCGATTTCGAGAGCCTGCGAACGGAGTTGGAGCAGATAAGCCGGCGATTTACCCAGGCCCGATCGCACATGGACGACTCCGTATCGGCGGGCGCCGAGGTGGCGCTGAACAAAATCGAAGATCGCGGTATGCTGAAGGAGGCGATGGAACTGCTTCCGCACGCCGAGCGCGATCGAGACTCCCAGAGCAAGCTGTGGGGTCAGATTCAGGGCCTGAAAAAAGCTCTCGATGTGGCGGAGGATTCCCTTGAGATGCCGCTGGCAATCAAAGAGGCGAGGCTTACTATCGAACAGTGCCAGGGGATGCTGGACGAGTCAACGTACACAATCGAGAACACGCTTCGCAAAAGGGTCACTGCAATGATGCAGGGAATCGAGGAAGCTATCGGCCTGGCGGATAAGGGGCTGATTCGACTGAGGATCAACGAAATCGAAGCATACTGCGGCGAGATTCGTCGCAGCCAGCCAAGTTGGTGGGCGTCGATCTTCACACATCTGACCGGTCGCACGGAGGAGATGTCGGATCAGCGCCTGGCCTACGAATATGTGAACCAGGGCAGACAGGCCTTCGCCGAGGGCAATGTGGAACAACTGAAGACAGCGACGCGGCAGCTTATACAGCTTCTCCCGTACGAGGAGCAGATCAAGACCGGCGTCGTCTCCTCGGTCCACGGCGGTGTTTAGCGGCGATACGGCCGAAGATCTTATCGGTCGGGCGCGTTCTGCAAGTCAACTCCTGGACACGTGAAGCGGTTAGTTCGGGGTGGTCGTATTTCACAGGTGAATTTGCGAAAGACGGTGTGAGAACTCATGGGACGTTTACTTGAATTTCGGTGCAGGGTCGAAGCCCACATGTCGGCAAGTTCGAAGCAAAGAAGTGACCGGTGTGGCGGATGCCGGATCGTACCCGGTATCGCGAAGAGGCACAGCACGGTTTCCGTGAGCGAGGTGTAGCGTGGTGGACCAGAATCAAGAACAGATTTCCGCCAATATCAAGAGCGTGTATGCCCTCCTTGCCGTACGGCGGGCAACAGAACTCGCTCAACGAGGACGCCTGGATGATGCCGGAGACTTTCTTGAGTCATTCGAGGGAACATCGGCCGCCGTTGCCGATCTGCTCGCGCGAATTCGGGCCCAGCAGGGTGATCTGTTGGCAGCCGAAAAACAGTGGAATCTGGTCCTGAAGCTGCAACCGAATCACCTGGGGGCGAGGCAGGGACTGGACAAAATCATGGCATTGAATCGGCGGAGACACTCACGGCTCTCGGCGCTGGCGTTTTTTGCCGGTCGAACGGGTTCAGCTATTGTCGTGGCCGTGCTGGCGATAGCGTTGATAGGCCTCTACCGTGGTATCAGTCGGCCGGGCTCGGAGCATGTGCTGCCGACGCCGGCGGCCGGCAGCGCAGACCACGCCGCTGCGGCACCCGGGCCGGAGCAACCGCCTGAACAGGATCCGAACAGGCCATCAGATTCCGCGCCGGCCGACAGCCTGAAGCGGGAACTGGGGAGCCTCGCCGGATTGAATGTCTCCCTTCTGAATGAGGCTGTTGCCGTCGAATTCCAGGGCGGCCTGTTCGGGCACGGGGTAACCTTCCGCCCGGAGCGTCTGCGATCGCTCGAGGCGGTGGCGCGCAGCCTGAAGGAGTACCCGGGTATCAGGGTGACCCTGACCGGCTGCACCGATCCGAGGAAACTGGTGGCAGGAAGTCCCTATGTGAGCAATGAGCGTTTGGCGCTTCTGAGAGCATGGGCCGTCTTTGAGATCATCAGGAGAGAGTCCCAATTGAGCGAGGACGTGTTCACGTTCAAAACCGGGTTGGTTTCGCCGGATCAAGGGGGCGATCAGCGGACCGACCTGGCGGAGCTGCGAACGGTCCGTCTGAGGATTGAATTTCGTGACGGGCATCGATCGGAGGCCGTGGGAATATGAGGCGTATTCGTCTGAATCCACTAGTGCAAGTGGCTTGGGCGTCGGCCAATGCCGAGGCCTGTGCAACCGGCAGTGAGTTTATCACGCCCGTGCATTTGTTCCTGGGCGTCCTGACAGTCCTCGATCCGGCGTTTGTGCAACACAGCCGCTCTCTCGATCTTCCCCCCTGGGTCGTGGATGCTTTTCCGGAGGCTTCACGAGAGTCTCGAGAGATTCTGGGCCTTGCAGAGTCGGATGTCGCCACGATTCGGAAGGAGATCAGGGAGTCGTTCGGCCACCGCGGCGGCGATCGCCAACTGAGACAGCTCCACCGTTCTGAGGAAACGCGTAATCTCTTTGAGGATGCGAAGGCCGGCGCGCGCCTTCGTGACGAATCGGACCTCAACCTGCGACACATCGCGAAGGTCATGCCCAAGTACCTGCCGGATCAGGTCACGTGCCGTCTGAGCGGTCGGTATGCAGGCTCTTACGGTCAGGAGTCCGATGCGACCGCCGGCGATTCCGCGCCCGAACAATCTCCCGGCGCGGAGGATAGTTTTCAGGCCGAGTGTATGCAGGATCATCAGCCGTCACAGTCGATAGAATACGGGAAGACGAGACGCCTGCCCCGCAGGACGCCTCTGCTCGACAAACTTGGCATCGACATGGTGGCCGTGTCAAAGCGGAGTCGACCGGCCCCTCTGGTGCATCGGAATAACGAGATCAAATCGCTTGTCCGTTATCTGGAGAGGACCACCAAGCGCAACGTGTTGGTTGTCGGTGATGCCGGGGTGGGGAAGACAGCGCTGGTCGAGGGTCTCGCGAACCAGATCGCGGTTGGAACGGCGAGTCCTCACATTCAGAAATTTCGATTGATCAAACTCTCCGTTGCTTCGCTCACTTCAAACGCCAAGTATCGTGGGGACCTGGAGCGGACAATCTCGCAAGTGATCGAGGAGGCGGCTTCCGATCCCAATATCGTTCTTTTCATCGACGAGTTTCATCAGGTCGTCAGCGGGCGCGGCGGCGGCGATACCACCGATATCGGGAACCTGCTCAAATCGGCTTTGGATCGCGATGTGATCCGGTGTATCGGTGCCACGACGACCGACGAGTTCGATCAGTACGTCAGGAATGACGGCGCCCTTCTGAGACGATTTCAGGTTCTCCGGCTCAGCGAGCCCTCCTCGGAGGAGGCGATTGCGATTGTGACGATGTGGGCGAAGCGTCT
>CAYPYM010000190.1:0-562 GCA_964414435.1 uncultured Ignavibacteriales bacterium
GGGCAAATGCAAAATTACCAAACAAACCCAATTTCTCTCTGAACGCCAGCGACATAACGATTTAGACACACTTCGAAACGCGTTTGCCAACCGCCCCCCATTGGCTATATTACCGCCGGACCAAAACGACTGAACCGAGGATAACCACATGAGCGCTATACAGATTTCCCGCGATGTCTACTGGGTCGGCGTAAAAGACCCCGACCTCGAAGTCTTCGACATCATCATGAAAACCGAGCACGGCACGACCTACAACGCCTACCTCATCAAAGGCACCGACAAAATCGCCCTGATCGACACCGTCAAGGAAGGCTTCACCGCCGACTATTTCGAGAATATCGAAGAGATCGTGCCGCTCGAGAAGATCGACTACCTGATAGTCAATCACACCGAGCCCGATCACTCCGGCGCCATGCACTCCCTGCTCGACCGCCTGCCCGATCTCCAGATCGTCTGCGGCGGCGCCGCGCTGCCGTTCGTGCGCAACGTGCTCAACCGCCCGGCCAATATCACGACCGTGAAGGACAATCCCAACACGCCGTTCGATGAGACTCAGTTCGTC
>CAYPYM010000190.1:572-6302 GCA_964414435.1 uncultured Ignavibacteriales bacterium
AACGAACCCGACCACTCCGGCTCATTTACCGAACTCCTCAAGCGTGCCCCCAATCTCAAACTCATCAGCTCCGCCTCGGCCGTCCCCTTCGTCAAAAACATCCTCAACACCGAGGCCGACCTCACCGGCATCAAAGACGACTACGAACTCGATCTCGGCGGCAAAAAGCTGATCTTCAAGCTGACCCCCTATATGCACTGGCCCGACACGATGATGGAATACCTCGTCGAGGACAAGATCCTGTTCTCGTGCGACGGTTTCGCCGCCCATGTCGCCTGGGACAATATCTGGGCCGATGAATGCAAGGTCGATTTCGAGTACCAGATGGAGTACTACTACGACTCGATCATGCGCCCGTTCGCGTCGTATATCCGGCGCAACCTGCCCAAGCTCGACGATTTCGATATCCAGATGATCGCGCCCTCGCACGGCCCGCTCATCCGCCGTGTGGTGAAATCGTATCTCCAGCGCTACGCCGAGTGGTCGGCCGACAAAACCGAAGGCAAGAACCAGATCGCGATCGTGTATGTCAGCTCTTACGGGAACACCGCCCGGATCGCCGAGACGTTCGCCGAGAAGCTCACAGCGAAGGGCTACGATATCGAGATGATCAACGCCGCCGAGCACGATATCGAAAAGACCCGCGACATCCTCGAGGCCTCCCGGGCCATTCTCTTCGGCACGCCGACCTTCGCCGGCGATGCCGTCCGGCCGACCTGGGATGTCGTCAACCTGCTCTCGACCATCCCGACCAAAAACACCAGAGCGGCCGTATTTGGCTCCTACGGCTGGGGCGGCGAAGGGCTCAAGCTGGTGCAGCAGCGCCTCGACGGCATGAAGATCAAGGTGCTCGAGGAGATCTTCAAGATCCGCCTCGTGCCCTCGGATGAAGAACTGGCCGAGATCGATGCCTATATCGATAAACTGACCGCCTTTATTGAGGGCGAGTAACCGCCCGACCGGTACCCGGTCCGGAAACTGGACCGCGACAGTCGATGTCAGGGGGATCCGGCGGCCGCCGCGGGTGTATAAAAGCGTTGACTCCGGGTACGGAGCCGAATATAATATTGGCGACGAAACATACGCCTCCGATTCACCTTCTGTCCCTCTGCGGAAACGGGCTGTATTCCACCTTACATATCCTCGGCGGTCGAAGGGAATCGGCTGGGGTGGGATCGCACCGGATTCGGAAAGGCACTTCGATTTACCCGGCTCACTGCCGGGCGCGGTCCCTGACACATCTACTACTACGAAAGGGAGTTATGAGCACTCCTGAGAGATTCGGCATGCGAATCGGCGGAATCGCCGCCTACGCGCCGCGACACAAAATCACCAACAGCCGGATCGCCGCCCGCCTTCGCAAGGAGCGCATGCGGGTCAATGCCGAAAACCTCGCCAACGGCCTGGACAAACTCGACCGCCGCCAGGAAAAGCTGTACAAGACGAACGACCGCTGGATTCAGCGTTTTATCGGATTCAAGGAGCGACGCTTTGCCGCCGATGGCGAGGGCACGATCGACCTCGCCGCCCGCGCCGCCCTGCAGCTGCTCGACCTCACCGAGCTGCGGCCCTCCGATATCGACGGTATCGTGTTCGGCACCGTCACGCCGTCCTATCTCAATTCGCCGCCCGATTCCGCCATCCTGCAGGATCGGCTCGGCATCCCGTCCTGGAACGGCGACAAACCGCACGAATTCCACTCGGCCGACATGTCGCTCGCCTGCTCGACCTGGGTATCGAGCCTGCAGCACGCCTATTTACTGATCTCGACCGGCCAGGCGAAAAACATCATCCTGATCGGCGCCGACAAAATGAGCAGCACGATCAACTGGCGCGACCGCGCTTTCGCCTCCGTACTCGGCGACGCCGGCACCGCCACCTGGTGCACCGCCTGCCCCCCCGAGGAAGACTGGTTCGATCAGAAACAGTTCTGGGCCTGGATAAGCGGCAAGGATGGCGACATCATTATCACCCCCAAGGGCGGCTCGAGCCACCCGGTGACCTCGGTGCACGATATCACCTCCTACCAGAATCGTCTCACCATGGACGGCGCGATGGTCAAGGAGCTGATCGTGCCGATGGTCGGGGGGCCGGGAGTCGAAGCGGCCCTGGCCAAGGCCGGCTGGACAATCGACCAGATCGACCTGGCGACCCTCCACGAAGCCAACCTGATGCTCAACGAAGACATCGTCAAGAGCTGGCGCACTCGCGGCTTCAGGGGCGAGATCCTGAGCGCCAACGGCGAGTTCGGCAATACCACCTCGGCCTCGATCCCGCTCGCGGTGTCGCTGCACCCCGACGCCCTTCAAGTCGGACGGAAATTCCTCTGGTTCGCCTTCGGCGGTGGACTATCGGCCGCCAGCGTGCTGGGCGAGATCAAACATCCGTTGAAAGTCGCCGCCAACGTGTAACGACGACCGCTATTAGTCTGGACATAAGAAAGCCGCCGGGCCATTCGCCCGGCGGCGTTTCTATGATCAAAGATCGGTGCGCTGGATCCTTCGACACGCCCCGACCCGACTTAATGCCGCTTCAATCTACGCTTTCCCGGCCAGCGCCGGTGCAAAAACCGTCTTCGCGAATTCCTCGAACGTGGTCCGGGTGGCTCTCCCGGCATTCTCCGGGTATTCGAACCGCAGCCGCCCCGCCTCGATCCCCTGAAGCAGCCCGACCATCTGCTCGGCCATGTGCCGGCTCATGCCGCGATCGGTCATCGCCTTGATCGCCTGCTCGGGCGGAGTCGGGACAAAAGTCAGCTTCTCGCCGATCGCATCGCCGATTATCTTCGTCGCCTCCCGGAACGAGTAATCACGCGGGCCGTGCATCTCCACGACTTCAATTCCCTTGAACGGCGTCTTGAGCAATTCGGTCGCCACCGATGCGATATCGCGGGTGGCCATCATCGGCAGCGGCGTCTCGCCTTTCGCCGGCAGGAAGATACTCTTCTGGTGAACGATCCCGTCGATACTCATCATGAGGTTTTCCATGAAATACGGCGGGCGGAGGATGCGGAGGTTTTCGACACTATCACGAAAGGTCTTCTCGGCGTCGTTGAAGACGTCGACTATTCCCACTCCTTCCCCGAGCTGGCCGCCGACGCTCGAGAGGAAGACGACGTGCTTGATATGGTTCGCCTTGACCGCCTCGACCGCGATCTTCGCCTGCTCACGATAGTATTTGCGGGCATCATTGGTTTTTGGATCGGGCGGCACGATCCAGAACAGTGTGTCAACGCCCCGGGTCGCCTTCTTAACGAACTCCCGATCGGTCTGGTCGCCCTCCATCACTTTCGCCCCGCGCAACTCGGCGTCGTGCACTTTCGAAGCATGGCGCGCGAGCAGGACCAGATCGTTCTTGCCGTCGTCCAGGAGCATCCGTGTCACCTGGCTGCCGATCTTGCCGGTTGGTGTAGTGATTGCAATTTTCATATCGGACTCCTTCCGAGATTTCTATATCAATTCTGACGTCGCAGATGCCTGAAGCTGTAGATGGGATATTCCGGGCGGTCGTATTCTGAACAACAATATTGAGCGTTCAAAAGTTCACCATACTTCGACGCAAACTCTGCTTCGGTTTTTGGCGGCGGGACTTATATCGCACTGTCACGACAAAAACGGCGGGAAAAATCCTCTCCCGCCGTTCGAATTGCCATCAAGAACGAAATTTCTGCGGTGCGATCACTGCGCCATGATCTGGTTTATCACCGTTGTGTCATTCGGCAGCAGCTCGGCATCCACCAGCCGCGGCGTCAGTGTCTTCCAGTTCTTATCGGCGGCGAAGACGTCCTTGAAAATCGGCAGGGCCCGTTCGACCTGCCCCGCCGTGACCAACCCAACCGCCTCCCAGTAGCGAATCTCCAGATTTCCCGGAGCGAGTTTCGCAGCCGCGGAATATTGCTGCTGGGCGAGATCCCACTGCTTTTTCGAAATCGCGACATCGCCCGAATCCATGTGATCGTACGCCCGCGACAGATCGAGCAACCGCCGCAACTCGACCAGCGGTTCGGGAGAGTCATCCACCCGAATGTCAATCAGCTTGTCCGACCATTCCATGCCGGTCGGTTTCGCCCGGACCACGAGCATCGCCGCCGACTGCTTTCCGCGGATATCGCCGCCCTCGGCCTGAGCGGCATCGAGCGCCGCCATCATCCGTTCGGCCAGGTCGCCTTTGGTCGTCTCGAACGCGTGCGCCATCGCGCCCCACACAGTGTTCTTCTCCATGAGATTGGCTTGCACCGAATAGAACTTGCCGGTGTGATCGCCGGCCATCTGGATACAGTGATCGCCGGTGTGCACCGCGACATTGCCGTGAGCGTCGATCATCGCCACCTGCCGCACGTTGTTTTCGGGATCGCTCGCCATGACACCGTCGAGCGCCTCCTGCGCCGTTTTGCCCATCTGCATCATGTCCAGCCCCAGCGGGCCGTAGCGGAAATCGGAGAGCGACTGGGTCGCCACCGCGCCGACCCCGGGTCTCGCCCAGATAACGTCGCTGACCTTGAACCAGTGCGACTGCACCGCCGCGCCAAACTGGCCGGTCACCGAGTCGTAGCAGACGATCGAGAAGGTCGCGACCGGCATGCTCGGGGTGATGTGATCGTCGGCGATTGCCGGTCCGCCGATGAGCATCGTTATGACTGTAAAGAAGATAATGAGAGAGCGCATCCTGCACCTCCATAGGAAAAATTGATTCCTGATGGTACAGGTATAGCTCGAATCACAGCTCGAAACAACGAGAAATACTTGCTGCGACCTCCTGATCCACAGTCAGGGGGTCAGAATTTCAACGACAGCTCCGCCCCGACCGTCCCGTCGCCAACCATCGGCGAGACGCTCAATGCTTTCTCTTCGTTGTGTCTCCGGTGCGCGATCGTGTAACCGAGATACCCGCCCATAATCGCCCCGCCGATCACATCGCTCAGGTAGTGCCGATTCATCTGGAGCCGCGAAAGGCCGACATAGGTGGCCGTGAGCCCTGCTGCTCCGCCCCAGTATGGCCCAAAATGGGCGTAGATCACCCCGGCGGTGGTAAACATCACCGAGGTATGCCCCGAGGGAAAACTGTACGGCGCGCCGTTGGGACGGGTACGGTTGACCCCGACCTTGTAGGCGAGCGTGGCGACACCGTTGATAACGTGCGCCCGGAACAGATCGGAACCGAACGACGCGAGCTCACCGTGATGTCCGAACCGGCCGATCGTGTAAGTCAACCCGGCCGCCGCCAGCGGCCAGACCGCGCTCCCCATCTTGTTGCCGTATTCGAAGATAGCATCGGCGGTCCCTTCTTTCCCGGCCCACATTTCGTTCAGTTCGGGATCTTCCCGGTGAAGCGCGCGCGGCGCCAGGGCGAGGCCGCCGAAGATACCGTAGAACTCGGGGCGTTTGAGAAGGTGAAAGACGTCGTCGCGCAGTTGCGGAATCAGCCATTTCCCCCCGATCGGTTGGGGGGTCATGAATTGGGGGGAGAAGGCGGCGGAAAGCGGAACCGCGGCCTGCGGGACGTCCTTCGAGGGCGGATGACCGGAAGGGTCGCTGCCGGCCGCGGCCAGGCCGACCATTGTCAGCCAGACTACCAGGCAGCGTGCAGAAAAACGTGAATGGGGGCCGGACATGATAAAGCCTCGTTTGCTTGGAGCCGGCAACGCCTGAATGTTACCTCTGGTTGAAGGCAGCTCGGTGTGAAGGAGTCGGTCGGTCCGTTGATTTCAGTTCACTGAGCGGACGGGTCGAT
>CAYPYM010000191.1:0-5994 GCA_964414435.1 uncultured Ignavibacteriales bacterium
CTCGGAATCGATAAAGGTCCACACCAACGGTTTTGAGGGAATCAGTCAGTCCACGAGCTTCTCGGTCGGGGTTGAGGCCACGGTCGACGACGGCAAGGGCGGGAGGCCGTCGGACTGGAGTTGGGCGACGACTCGGTATGTCGGCGATCTGCCGGCTCTCAGGACGTTGGCGGAGGAGGCGGTGACGCGCGCGGTGGAAAAGGTCGGTCAGTCCAAGGCGCCCTCGGGCGTGTACGACATGGTCGTGCTCAACCGGGCCGCCGGCAACCCGATCTACACCCTCTACGGGCCGCTCTCGGGACGGTCACTGCAACAGAAGCAGTCGTTCCTCGACGGCAAGCTGGGGGAGAAGATCGCTTCGGAGAAGCTGACGGTTCTCGATGATCCGTTCATTCAACGCGGTCTCGGCTCGCGTTACTACGACGGCGAGGGCCTCACCTGCCGGCGCCGGCCGATCATCGAGAAGGGGGTCCTCAAGGAGTACCTGATCGACTGCTACTACGCGCGCAAGCTGGGCGTGGAGCCGACCGGCGGCTCGACCTCGAACGTCGTTCTCGCGTACGGCGATCAGTCGCTCGAGGACATGATCAAGCAGGTGGCCAAGGGAATCCTCGTGACTTCGTTTATCGGGGGCAACTCCAACAGCACGACCGGCGACTTCTCGTGGGGACTCCAGGGGATGCTGATCGAAGACGGCAAGCTGGTCCGCCCGCTGGCCGAGATGAACATCTCGGGGAATCTGATCGACCTCTGGACCAATCTGGAGGCGGTCGGGAACGACCCGTACGTGTATTCGAGCATGCGGCGCCCGTCGCTCCATTTCAAGAACGTCCAGTTCAGCGGAATTTAGCGACCGTACCCATCGAATCAGACAGGGAGCCGGCTGAGTCCGGCTCCCTTTGTTTTTGCCCCCGGCGATGCCGTAGCCGTTGCCAAACGGGGTGATTTTGCTTATGCTTACCGGACGTGTCCGGAGCCCTCCGCGGTTGCCGGGCGCATTCGGAAGAACAGTAAGCAAAGGACGGCTGCGGCTGTCGGAAGAGGATAATGGAAACCGGATATATCGAGAACCTGCCGTCCGGATCGGTCGATCCGGAGGACAATTATCAGCAGACAGCGAAACTGATCGAGTACATCCCGCGGAGCGAGGCGACCGCCAAAACCTACTCCGATCTCGGCTTCAAGTGCGGGCTCGAGATTCACCAACAATTGCTGACGAAAGGCAAGCTCTTCTGCCGCTGTCCGGCCGGAATCTATCAGGAGCCGGACGATTACGACGCCGAGGTGATCCGCCACATGCGGCCGACCCTCAGCGAGATGGGCGAGTACGACGGCACCGCGCTGATGGAGAAGCGGACGCGCAAGAATATCATCTACCGGATCAAGAATCGGACCGCCTGCACGTACGAGATCGACGACACCCCGCCGTTCAAGATCGATCGCGAGGCGCTCGATATTGCAATCGAAGTCGCCCTGCTGCTCAAGACAAGCGTGGTCGGGGAGCTGCATATCACGCGGAAGCAGTACCTCGACGGCTCCATCCCTACCGGCTTCCAGCGGACCGCCATTGTCGGTATCGAAGGCGAAATTCCGATCAGCACCAAGCGGGTGCGCATTATCCAGCTCAGTATCGAGGAGGATTCCTGCCGTGAGGTCTCGGATATCCGCCACGACCGGGTCTACATGACCGACCGGCTCGGAATGCCGCTTATCGAAACGGTCACCTACCCCGATATGCTGACGCCCGATGAAGCGGCCGAGGCGGGGCAGTATCTCCGCTACCTGGTTCGGTCGACCGGGCACGTGCGGACAGGAATCGGCGCCGCGAGGCAGGATGTAAATGTGAGTATTACCGGCGGCACCCGGGTTGAGATCAAGGGCGTTTCGCATATCAGGTGGATTCCGGAGCTGACGCACAACGAGATGTTCCGCCAGCGGGCGCTGCTCGAAATTAAGAAGATTTTGAACGAACGGGTCGAATCACCGGAAAGTTGGCGGCCGGAATCGGCTGATATTCCGTTCGCGGAGATGGAAACCGATTACGAGGGCTGGCGCCCGTCACGTGAGGACGGCGAACGGCTCGCGGCGATCAATCTGCCCGAGTTCAAAGGGCTGCTGTCTTTTTTCACGCAGCCGGGGAAGGTACTCGCCGACGAATTCGCCGGGCGGATCAAAGTGATCGCCTGTCTTGAACACCCCAATCTCGTTCATTCGGAACAGGGCGATGGTGTTCTCAGCGAGGCAGACTGGACTAACGTGCGCCAGCACCTCGACGCGACCGATCGCGACGCGCAGATACTGATCTGGGGACCGAGCCAGGATGTCACCACGGCGCTCGAGACGATCGAAGAGCGCAGCCGGATGGCGTTCGAGGGCGTGCCGAACGAAACGCGCAAGTCGCTTGCCGACGGCACTACGATTTTTGAGCGGGTGCTGCCCGGCCCGGACCGGATGTATCCCGACACCGACTCGGCCCCGATCGCGATTCCTGAAGAGGCGATCGATCGGATTCGCACCAGACTGCCCGAGAATGTTTCTATCCGCATGCAGCAGCTGCGGGCCTGGAAGATCCCCACCGACACTTTCTCCTATTTGCTGGTCCGGAACTATGTCCCGCTGATGGAGCGGCTCATCAACGAGTTGAAATACGAACCCGGTTTCGTGGGGAAGATGCTGGGGCATCTGCTGAAGTTTTTCGAGGGCACGGTCTCGGTCAAGGAGCCGGTGCCATCTGCGGCGCTGTATGATCTCTTCAAACATGTTCGGGAGGCGGGCCTCGAGAGCGAGATCGTCGCCGATCTGCTTCCGGTGATCGCGACCCGGCCGGGGACGACTGCAGAGAAGGCGCTCGAACTTATCGGGTTCCGCAAGACCGGTAAGGGAACGATCCTCAAGGAGGCAGCCGCCCGACGGAAGGAGTTCGAGCGGTTCCGCCGTTCGCGCGATCCGCTGGCCGAGGTACACTGGCTCATGGGCGAACTGCGGCCGTCGGCGGTCGGGAACATGCCGTTGAAGGATCTGCGCAAAGCTCTCGAAAGCGAGGTGCAGCATGACTGAAGATACCCTCAAAGGGTACAAGGGCGCCGCGCGCGACGTGCTCCAGCGCTTCGGAGTCCGGGTTTGGAGCGAGGCCGAGATCAAGACCAGTCGCGGCGACTTCTCCGGCATTTTGCTGCCGCGCTCGGAAAACGACGACGACCGGCACCTCGTGCTCAAGCTGGTTACCGGCTACAATGTCGGCATCGATACCGACACCATTACCGACATGAAGGAAGTCGGCTACAAGGAAGCGCACTACAAGATTCCGGAGAAGGAATTCCCGATCTCCGAAGGGAAGCCGAATATCAAGCTGATTGGAACGGGCGGGACGATCGCGTCGCGGCTCGACTACCGTACCGGCGCCGTTATTCCGGCTTTCTCGCCGGGCGAACTATACGGCGCCGTGCCGGAACTGGCCGAGATCTGCAACCTGACCACCGAGAAACTGTTTGCCGTGTTCAGCGAGAACATGGGACCGAAACAGTATGTCGAACTGGCGAAAGCGATCGGGCGCGAAATCGAGAACGGTATTGACGGCATCATTATCGGCCACGGTACCGACACGATGCACCACACGGCGTCGGCGCTGGCCTTCATGGTGCAGAAGCCGCCGGTGCCGATCGTGATGGTCGGCTCGCAGCGGTCGTCCGACCGCCCGTCGTCCGATGCCGCCCTGAACCTGATCCACGCCACCAAGACGGCGGCCGAATCGGATATCGCCGAGGTGATGGTCTGTATGTTCGGGCCGACCTCGGACGAATACGGCCTCCTGCACCGGGGAACGCGGGTGCGCAAGATGCACTCGTCGTATCGCTCGACCTTCCGTACGATCGGGGATATCCCGATTGCGATGGTCGATCGGGACAAGATCACGCCCCTCAAGCAGGCGTACAACCGCCGCCGGGATGATCGCGATGTCACCGTGCTGCCGTATTTCGAAGAGAAAGTGGCGCTGGTATACTACTACCCCAATATGAATCGGGATATCATCGATTCGCTCGTGGACAACGGCTATCGGGGAATCGTGATCGCCGGCACCGGGCTGGGCCATGTCAACAAGCCGGTTTACCCGGCGATCGAGCGGGCCACCAAGGCGGGGGTCGCGATCTACATGACCGTCCAGACGCTCTGGGGGTATGTCCACATGTTCGTATACGACACCGGGCGCGACCTGATGAGTCTCGGCATTATCCCGACCGAGAACATGCTTCCCGAAGTGGCCTATATCAAGCTCGGCTGGGCGCTGGGGCAGACCGACGACCTGAACGAGATCAAGCGGCTCATGCTCACGCCGGTCTGCGGCGAGATTACGGAGCGGGAGCCCTACAACGGCTATCTCATCTACCAGGGCGGCGTGCCCGAGGTGGAGGAGTTTATCCGTCGCTTCCACAAATAGGCCTCCCGCATGGACGAAAGACACGCAAGAACGGCCGTCGATCGATTGATCGGCGGCCGTTTCGTTTGCCAAAGATGTTCTGAGATATCAGGCCGGTGATTTCCGCCCGGCGGCGCTCAGGAAGGGGTGCGCGTTGTCGTTGATCCCGACCACCGACGCTTCGCGAAGGTCGTGCACCAGCTCGATTGACGAACGGGCGTGTTCGAGGCCGAAACCGCGACCGGCGAGCGTCTCCTGATAGACGATCGTGTGCAGATCGGTGAAGCCGCCTGAGAATTCGACTTCCTCGCCGTCGATGGTGATTGAGCGGTAGGTCCGCTGGCCTTTCTCGGTGGCCTCTTTGGGCAGGTCCTCTTTGTCGATCGAAAGCAGCCACTGGACCCTGGCATTTTCAAGCTCGAGGAATCCGGCGGTGCGGGTCGCACGCGACTCGTGGACCTCGGAGTGTTTCACGCCGCCGAAGAACCACATGAGCAGATCGAAGAAGTGAATGCCGATGTTGGTGGCGAGACCGCCGGAACGGTCGATCTGGCCTTTCCATGACTGCAGGTACCAGACACCGCGGGTGGTGATGTAGGTCAGGCGGACATCCTTGCGCGTACCCTCCGGCAGCGCCTTGAGCTTGTCGTGAAGTGCCATCAGGGCGGGATGGACGCGCAGCTGCAGAATCGTGAAGATACGCCGGCCGCTTTCCTGTTCGAGCTCCTGGAGGGCATCGATATTCCACGGGTTGAGCACGAGCGGTTTTTCGCAGATGGCGTTGGCGCCGATCCGGAGCGCAAACCGGCAGTGGGCGTCGTGGAGGTAGTTCGGCGAGCAGATGCTCACGTACTGAACTTCGCGGCCGGAGTCGAGGCGGCGGAGCTTCTCGCAGTGACGGTCGAAGCGTTCAAACTCGGTGAAGAAGGCGACGTCGTCAAAGTATGAATCGAGAATTCCGGCCGAGTCGTGCGGATCGACCGCGGCGACGAGGCGGTTGCCAGTTTCCTTGATAGCTTTCAGGTGTCTCGGGGCGACGTAGCCCGAAACGCCGGTCAGGGCAAAATTATGCGACATCGCAAATCCTCGTTATCTCGTTCGGGTCGACGGTGGACCGGTTCGGCAAAGCCACAATAAAGGACAAAAGGCCGGCTTTGGCAAGGGTGTCTTTGGCCGCGGCGGAGAGCACACCTACGAACGGCGCCCGTCCCTTACACAAGACGGGCGCCGCAGAGATCGGTACAGCGATCAGATTCGGTCTTAGAAACAGGCCGGCGGGAGACTGCCGCCCTGGAAAATGTACTTCACGAGATAGGTCAGATCGGCCACATTGGCCAGACCACCGGACGCATCAACGTCGCCTTCCTGTTCGCAGACCGGCGACGGGCCGCCCTGGAACAGGTACTTCACGAGGAAGGTCAGGTCGGCTACATTGGGCATGCCGCCGGACGCATCGATATCACCGCGGGTGACGCAGCAGCTCGGAATGACGGTGAGGGCGGGCGACCAGTTCGATTCCCCGTCCCAGTAATCGCGGGTCTTGACCTTGAGATCATAGGTGCCGACCGCCGCGTAGGCAT
>CAYPYM010000191.1:6004-6241 GCA_964414435.1 uncultured Ignavibacteriales bacterium
TGGCTGGCGATGCATGGATCGCCCGAATTGTACGGGCCCATCCAGTCGGAAACCTGCTGGTCGCCGAAGTCGAACTGGTACCACAACTGGTCACCGTCGGCATCGGTGCAGGCGACGGTATAATCGGTCGGGGTGTTGAGCATCGGCTTGTCGTCGCCGGTCGGCGCCGAGGTCGGGTCACTGATTGTGTTCAGCGGCGCGCCGAGGGCGTAAACGAGGTCGATCTGGAGATCGCCG
>CAYPYM010000192.1:0-6241 GCA_964414435.1 uncultured Ignavibacteriales bacterium
CGGCAGGCGCAGAATGTACGGATCGCCGATGAGGGTGTACATCGGTTCGTCCGGTTTGAAGAAGATGATGCCGCGCTCGCCCGGCTTGATCTGCCGGTCGCGGAAGAGACGCACTTCCCCGTCGGCCTCGGTCGTGCCGGCGATCACCGTCACCCGCCGGCGGTCGGCAAGCGTGATCGGGGCGTTGGTCAGCAGTTCGATCGACAGCGCCAGCACCGGATTGTGTTCGAAATGGCTCAGTTCGGTGCGGGCGGAGACGACCCCGCCGCGGATCAGCCGATCACGTTCGATGCCGGTGAACGAAACGGCGGTACGCTGGCCCGGGGCGGCGTTTTCGACCGGGCGATTGTTGGAGTGAAGCGAACGGATTTTGCCCGTGATGCGATCCGGCCAGACTGCAACTGTCTGTCCCGCCGAGAGCGTGCCGCCGCGAAGGGTTCCGGTGACGACGCCGCCGATTCCCGGCCGCACGAACGATCGATCAATATACAGACGTGCCTTCCCGATGTCTTTGCGTCCGGCCAGCATGCCCGGAAGACCGTTGAGATAGTCGCCGAGAGCCTCGAAACCGGCGCCGGTTTGCGCCGACACGGAAAAGATCGGAGCGTCCTGCAGGAAAGAACCGTCGACCCGGCTGCGAATGTCCTTCTCCAGCAGCTCGAGCCAGTCCGGCTCGACCAGGTCTATCTTGTTGATGACGATGAGGCCGTTGCGTACGCCGAGCAGGCGCACGACCTGGAAGTGCTCTTCGCTCTGCGGCATCCAGCCGTCGTCGGCGGCGATCACGAGCATAACCGCGTCGATACCGCCGGCGCCCGCGATCATATTTTTCACGAAGCGTTCGTGGCCGGGGACATCGATGAAGGCGATCGTCTGTCCGGCGGGGGTATCGTAGAAGGCGAAGCCGAGATCGATCGTGAGGCCGCGCGCCTTTTCTTCGGGGAGACGATCCGGATCGGTGCCGGTGAGCCGCTTGACGATGGCTGATTTCCCGTGATCGATGTGCCCGGCGGTACCGACTATGATCATGCCGACCTCACCCGAGAATCTCCCGCACGGCGTTGGTGATGTAAGCCAAATCGCTTTCGTCGACTGCTTTGAGATCGAGCACGAAGCGGTCGTTTTCGACCCGTCCGATAATCGGAGTGTCAAGCTCGCGGAAGCGTTTCATCAGCGACGTCACTCTATGTTCGCGGGAGAAGACGACACCGACCGACGGAATCGCCGCTTCCGGCAGCGCACCGCCGCCGACATAGGCGTTGGTGGCCTCGACCGACAGCCCGGACGGCTGCCCGAGATCGGCCACGAGCTTCTTTCCCCGCTTGTAAAGTACGGCTTCAGGAGTGGAAAGAACCTGCCAGAGTTTGATGTGCGTTTGATGCTCGCCGCTCAGGTAGATCGACAGCAGGTGTTCCAACATCGAGAAGACGATCTTGTCGCATCGCATCGTGCGGAAGAGCGGATTCCTTTTGATGCGCTTGACCAGGTCTTCCGATCCTGCGATCAGTCCGGCCTGCACTCCTCCGAGCATCTTGTCACCCGAAAAACAGGTGACCGACGCTCCCGAACGCACCGACTGCTGTACGCTGGGCTCGCTGTAGCCGAGGATTTCCTTGGTGTCGATAAACACGCCGCTGCCGAGGTCGTTTACCACCGGGATATCGTGCTCGGCCCCGAGCTCGACCAGTTCCTTGAGCGCGACTTCTTCGGTGAAGCCGGCCTGTACGAAATTGCTCTTGTGCACCTTGAGAATGAGACCGGTGCGGGTCGGATCGATATTGTCGCGATAGTCGGCGAGGGTCGTTATGTTGGTCGTGCCGATCTCGCGCAGTTTGGCGCCCGACTTGCGCAGGATGTCCGGGATCCGAAAACCGCCGCCGATCTGCACCATCTCCCCGCGCGAAAGCAATACCTCACGACGGTTCGCCAGCGTGTTGAGAATCAGAAAAAGCGCCGCGGCGCAGTTGTTGACCACCGTCGCCGCCTCGGAACCGGCCAGCAGCGCGAGATAGTGTTCGCAGGCGCCGCCCCGCCCGCCCCGTTTTCCCGCCTCGAGATCGAATTCGGTATTGCCGTAGCCGGTGACGGTCTTCTTGACGGCGTCGAACAGCTCCTCCGGCAGCGGCGCGCGTCCGAGGTTGGTGTGGACCACAATCCCGGTGGCGTTGATCACCCGGGTGGTGGCGCGTCGCGAAGCCCGGCGGACGGCCCGGCGAACGTCGCCGATCAGTGTGGCGAGTGACACTTTCGCACCGTCGTGGGTGAATCGCTGCTTGCCCGCGGCGATGACATCGCGCACGATATCGGCCGCAGCCGGACGCGGTATCGCCGCGACCGCCTCGGCGAGCTCCGGATGGACCAGGAGTTCCTCGACCGAGGGGAAGTCACGAAGCTGAGTGAAGTCGTGAGCGGTCATAGGTCGATGCGTCGCTCTCCCCTCTTGGAATGAAAATGAGTCACGGCGACAATTATCGCCATTTGACCGATGGTGTCAACGGAAAACCGATCAGAACCGGATTTCCATCCAGATCTGAACCTCGCGCAGGTGGTTGATCCGGTTGGAAGTGTTGGTGTCAGACCAGCGCATGCTCAGACCGCCGCGGATCTGCTGCGAGAAGGTGTACGAAATATCGGGGCGGATCGCCGTCTCGCTGCGGGTGGTCGATGAAATCAGGCGGCCGTCGGCGTCCTGGTTCTCGGTGAGGCTCTTGTTGAATTTGATATCGAGTGCGAAGTTCACGGTCGACCGGAACTTCATCCGTCCGAACAGGGGCATCTTGATCCCGCCCGGAGCGGTGAACGAATACTGGGCGGTGCCGCCGACCGAGTTGCGCACGGTCGACGATTTCGACTGGAGCAGACCGCTGGTGCGGTTATAGTCGCTGCTGTTTTCGCGGATCTTCGCATACGACGTACTCAGCGACAACGTCCGGAACAGCTTGAAATTGACCGACAGCAGCGGGCTCTGGGAGATGTTCTCCGACTCGGAGGTCACGAAGCCGCCGAGCAGGTCGGACGTCTTCTTGGTCGAACGGGAATACGATGTCCGCGGCGAGAAGACATCGATAAACTTATTCAAAATCCCCTTCAGCAACGGGAACGTCTGGAAGCGCTGAATTCGAATGGTCAGATCGGGCCAGCTCGTGTTGACGTTCTCGTACAGGTTGCCGCGCTTGATCAGGTCGGTGTTGATGCTCCGCCGGAATTTGATGTCGGTCGAAATCCCGCCCAGCAGGTTGAATCCGCTGGTGATGTCGTAGGCCTTTCCCTCACCGGCATCGGGATTCCGCGAGCTGTTGATAGTCTCAACCCCGGGAGTGCGGGTAAAGCCGAGACGGTACTTCAACCCCGGTCGCGAGACCATCCCGGGCAGCGAATACTGGAACGTTTCGCTATAGGAGTAGCGGGGCGACTGAATCCATCCGGTCAGAAAACGCAGCACGGCCAGGGGCGGATCGTAGAACGGCCGCTCGTTGCCGGACTGCTTGTCGGCCTTGTTGTTGCGACGCCCCTGCCCGCGCCCGCCGCGGAACCGGCGTTCCGGCGCGCCGCCCCGGCCGCCCAGCAACTTCATATGATCGAACGCGCCGCCCACGCCCCACGATCGGCTCATCGACGACCGGCTCGATTCCGTGGTGCGTTCGTAGTCGTCGCTGTAGGTGACGTTGTAGCTCAGATCGGTACTGAGCCAGCTGAGCACGGCGGGCGAGTATTTGGCCGAGAAGGCCTGCCCAAAGTGCGTCTCAAGGCCGAGCTTGAGGTGCTTCAGCGAAAGATCGACATCCTGGGCCTCGCTCAGATCCCGGCGGCTGTCCATTCTCAGGGTCAGCTGAAGATTCTGGAACAGGTTGTAGGCAACGTCCATCCGCCCGTCGAGGGTGCGTTTGAACGACGACCGCCGGGTACCGCCCGCATCGTCGGTGATCGTCAGGGTGCGGTCGAAATTCCCGGTGATCCGCCAGCTGCTCGGATACAGGCCGAGCTTCGTATCCTGGAGCCGGTTCAGCAGCGGCATCCACTTCGTGAAGAAGAGGATGGGCAGGGTCGGTTTCGCCCGTATTCCGAAATCATATCCGGAGCGGACGTTGAGCCCCTCGCTGAACGAGTACGGCGTACGCGGCGACTGCTGGATGGACCGCCGGTAGGAAACCGAGGTTCCGTCAATACGGTTGAGCAGCAGGCTGAAGAGCGGGTTCTTCCCCGGCCTGTCGAACGACGGCGACACGGAAATATTCCGCGACTCGGAGATCGTTCGTTCCTGCTGACGGACCGCCTCGGGCAATACGATATCGGATCCCGTTCGCAGGAGCGGCGTCTGGGTGCTCTTGGCGTAAGAGAACGACACCGGCACCCGGGCGTTCCACGAACGCGGGAGGAAGCGGTCGAAATTCAGTGACATCGAATACGACCATCTCGTATCGGTCTGACCGCTGCCGAGGTTTTGATCTGAGCCGCCTCGGGTCGAACTTGACAGCCCCCGGAAATACGGGTCCTGGGACTGAAAGGTGAAGTTGTACGTCCCCAGATCGGCAATGTTGCCGTTGGCCGAAATACGCGCAGCCGTGCCCACGTCGCGGCGAACATTGGTAACCCGGAGTTCGTCCAGCCACACTTCGCCGGTGATCGGCCTGATACCGGTCGAATCGATATTCATCACGCCGGCTGCGAAATACTTCACTTCGTTCAAGTTCGGGTCCCCGCGGACCCGCAATACACTATCGGCGCTGAGCGTGTCAATATCCTTCCAGGTCTGGCGGTCCCGGTTGCGCTGAGCGGCGTCCTTGAGCGCCGTAATGTCATTGAAATTGATCTTGATATAATTTTGCGGGTCCCAGCCCTTGTGAATCACGCGACGCTGCTCATAGTAATTGACGCTGTCGCGGCCGAGCCGGAAGTAGAAGACGATCTTGCCGTAATCGCTCTCCTGCTGCAGATCACCGTGGACGTACATTTCGAGCGTCCCGTAACCGGCGTACTTGTCAACCGTGAGCGACTGCTTGCGGGCCTGGGCCATGTCGCGGTAATCGAGCGAATCGAAGTGAATCATCAGGCCGCGCTGCGATTCGGTGACGTTCGTAGTCGGGTCCTTGTAGGCGGTCACACCGGGGGGCGGGATAAAGGTCGAGTCGTCCTCACTGATCGCGGCCACCACGAGCTTGGTCTGTCTCGGCGACAGGTCGCCGAACTCGACCGTGTCGCGCCAGCTCGTCTGAATGAAATACCAATCGGCGATTTCGACCGTATCGGGCGAGTGCTTGCCCGGCTCCGACTCGAACCAGATACGGATGTGGCTGATACGCTCGGCAGTCCAGTGCGGGACGAGCGCCGTGTCATTCGAGCTCTGGATAATACTGTTAAGGAAAGCCGTATCCCGAATGGGAATGCGGTAGGTGTACCACGGCGGCTTGGGGTTGCCCTCGGGATCGGTATCGTGACTTTCGAACCTGGTCTCGTCGACTCGGAACGGCGACGGTGTCGCCGAGCCGAAATCGATGACATATTCGAAGTAGCCGTTCTGCGTCTCGAACGAGGTACCCAGCTTCTCGCGATCCGGTTCGAAGCCCGACTCGACATCGATCTTGTTCCCCTCGGTGCCATTGAGGAATTCGTAATAGAGCGAGTCTTTCTCTCTGTCATCGAGCGTGTCGGTGTTCACGTAACCCGGGATCGGATTCTTGCCCTGACCTTCGAAATACCAGTCGTCATGATCCGGATCCGGGTTGTAGTACGGGTCGTAATATGGTTCCAGGGTATCCGCGATGGTGTCGAATCCCACGTCCTCGGCATCGGTGAAATCGTTGACCGGCGGCCGGTCCTCGTCAAACGGCTTGCCGTCGCCGTTGATGTCCTCGCTGATGCGCCCGAAGTCGATATGCAGCTTGCCGGAGTTGGCGCGTGCACGCATTTCAAAAAGCTGGACCCGCTCGGCGTCGATCCGGCCCCCGAAATACCGCATGATACCCGCCCACGAATCATCCTGCACGCTGTTGGTGTCGATCGCTGGCACCGGAATGCTGTCGTTGGCGTTGTCGGGATTCGGCTCCCAATTCCAGGTCGTATCGAGCCAGTTGGGCCGGAAGATCAGCCGGAGACTCCGGATCGTCGATTCGCCGGCCTGGGCTGCCATCATTTGACCGCCGGGTGAAATGGTCGAGGTAATAGAGCGTCGGCTCGACGATGTGCAGGTTGTTCAGAAAGGGCTGGGTATAGTTGATCGCGCCGTAGAGCGCGCCGCCGACGT
>CAYPYM010000193.1:0-6230 GCA_964414435.1 uncultured Ignavibacteriales bacterium
GCCGGCGACGACCACGATTTCGAGGAAGTCAACAACACCGTCGTGCTCAACCGCCAGTCGGAAATCGTGACCCTGTCGTACGACGCCCCGCCGCAGCAGGAAGTGCCGACCGCCGAGATTACCTTCGCCGACACCGCTGTGCTCCAGTCGGTCAAGGACCAACTAAAAGAGGCGCTCGGCGAGACCGATTTCACGGCTGAACTCTACAGCCTGATCGACCGGTGCTACACTCCCGAGGACACCTTCGTCAGCGCCTTCGGCAAGTTCATGACCGCCCTGACGACCCGCTTCGGGCTCGTGTTCTTCTCGCCGGGCGATATCGAGGCGAAAAGGGCGGCGATCCCGTTCTTCCGGGCCATCGTCGATCGCCAGGATGAACTGCACGTGGTCATCAGCACGACCAACGAGCATATCACAAGTCACGGTTACCATATTCAGGTCGAGAAGAAAGAGAACGCCACCCACCTGTTCTGCAATCTTGGCGGACGGAAGCCGGTTATGCGCGAGGAGGGCAACCGGTTCAGCATCGGTGAGGAGCTGTTCACGCGCGGCGAGCTCAAAGATCTGATCGAGGCCGAACCGGAGCGGTTCTCGCCCGACGTGATGACTCGCCCGGTGCTGCAGTCGTATCTGTTCCCGGTCGTGTCGCAGAAGAGCGGCCCGTCCGAGATTGCATACCTGGCCCAGGTAAATCCGATATTTCCGCTGTTCATGCGGGCCGCCCCGTATTACGCCGCCCGCCCGACCGCGACCTTTGTCGAGGCCCGGAACGAGAAGCTGATGGATGAGTACGGCATCTCGTTCGAGGACCTCACCGGGGATATCGAGCAGGTCATCAACCGGGTGCTCGCAGTCTCGTTCCCCGAGGATCTCGAACGCAAGTTCAAAGATCTGAGCGAGACGGTGGAAGGTAAATTCAAGGAATTCGTACAGCACTCTCTGAAGTTTGACAATCAGCTCGAGTCGGTGGCGAAACAGATGTACGGCAAGATCGACTACACGCTGAAGCAGTTCGAGGGGAAGGTGTTCGCCTCGCACAAGCGGAAATCGGCCGAGACCCGCGACCGGATCTATCGCCTCTACAACAGCCTGTACACCAACCGCGGCCTTCAGGAGCGCGCCCTCAACGTGACCTATTTCCTGGCCAAGTACGGCATGGACTTCCTGCCGTTCGTCTATGACCATCTGGAAAGCGAAGAAAGAGCCCATCAACTGATATCACTGGCGGAGTACAACGGATAACCCAATGAAAATCGGTATCACCTGCTATCCGGTAGCCGGCGGCTCCGGCATCGTCGCGACCGAGCTCGGCCAGCAACTGGCCACGCGCGGTCATGAGGTTCATTTCATTTCGTATGCCCTGCCGTTCCGTCTGGACCGGTATCAGGCGAGGCTCATGTACCACGGGGTCGAGACGACCGCCTACCCGCTTTTCAAATTCCCGCCTTACACGCTGACGCTCGCGGCCAAGATGGCCGAGGTGACCCGGAGTTTCGGCCTGGACATTCTCCACATGCACTACGCCATCCCGCACGCGACCTGTGCTTTCCTGGCGAAGCAGTTGTTGGAGGCGGACGGTCAGAAGCAGCCGAAGATCATCACCACGCTCCACGGCACCGATATCACGCTGGTCGGTTCGGACCCGTCGTTTTACGACATCACCCGTTTCTCGATCAAGGCCTCCGACGGCATCACCGCCGTTTCGAAGTATCTCGCGCACGAGACCGAGGAGGTGTTCAAGGTCGGCAAGGAGATCCGGGTCATTCACAATTTCTTCGATGGCACCCGCTTCATGCCCTGTCAGGGAGACTGCAAGCGGGGTGATTTCGCCAAACCCGATGAGTTTCTCCTCGCCCACGTATCGAACTTCCGCCCCGTGAAACGCACACTTGATGTTATCGACATCTTCGCCAAGGTCTCGTCCGAACTGCCAGCCAAACTGGTGCTGATCGGGGAGGGGCCGGACACGATCCTTGCCCGTCGCCAGATCACCAAGAAGGACCTGACCGACAAGGTCATTTTCCTCGGCAACCAGAGCCGGGTGGAGGCGGTCCTGCCCGCCTGCGACCTGTTCCTGATCCCGTCCGAAGAGGAGTCGTTCGGGCTGGCCGCGCTCGAGGCACTCGCCTGCGGCGTGCCGGTGATCGGTTCCAGCGGGACCGGGCTGGTCGAGGTGGTCGATGACTTCAAAAACGGCTATCTGCTGCCGGTCGGCGATACCACCTCGATGGCGCGGGCGGCGGTGTCGCTTTTGAAGAATACCGAACGCCTCAAGGAGTTCAAGGCGGCCGCGGCGGAGGAAGCCCAGCGGAAGTTCGCCGCCGAGAAGATCGTTACCGAATACGAAAATTACTATAAGGACGTGCTCAATGGCTGATCCGGTCAAGCTCGATATCCTGGCGATCGCCGCGCATCCCGACGACACCGAAATCACCTGCGGCGGGACGCTGATCAAGATGGTTCAGCGGGGCCGGAAGGTCGGCGCGCTCGATCTGGCCCGGGGTGAGATGGGCACCTACGGTACCGAGGAGGACCGCGACGCCGAACGCGCCGAGGCCGCCCGGGTAATGGGACTGGCCTGGCGCGGCAATCTCTCGCTGCCCGATTCGGCTATCGAATACGTGCAGGAGAACAAGCTCAAGATCGCGCAGGTGATTCGTGACACCCGCCCCGAACTGGTGGTCCTGCCGCACTGGGAGCAGCGCCATCCGGACCACCACGCCTGCAGTCTGCTCGGTTACGATGCCTGCTTCCTCGCCGGGCTCAAGAAGATCAATCTCGGGGGCGAGCCGCACCGTCCACGCAAGATCATTTACGCTTCGTATTACCGGAACCTGTCGAACTCGTTCCTGGTGGATATCTCCGATCAGTTCGAGAAGAAGTGCGAGGCGGTGGCGGCGTACAAGTCGCAGTTTTCGGACAACAATATCGCCCGCCAGATTTTCCACCCCGGCGTGACCGTTTTCGAACTCATGCGCGACCGCGGCGCGTCGCTCGGGCATATGGTCGGAGTGGCGTATGCCGAGGCGTTTACGATCAAGGAACAGATCCTGGTCGATGACCCCCAGACTATGCCGGTCCGTTCCATCTAGTCCCGCCTTCCGTCGCCATCGATTCAAAGCCCCTGCCGGCGTGCGTTCTTTCTTGACATCGGACTTTGTACCCTCATACTATTATTCCCGTGACAACTGCCACCCAGTCAAAATCGACGCCGCAACCGGACGACCCGGGAGGACTGCACGCGGGATTGCGGATAACCTGGATCGGGTCCGGGGTGAACCTGATGCTGGTCGGATTCAAGCTCTGGGCCGGAATGGTGTCCGGGAGCCAG
This sequence comes from uncultured Ignavibacteriales bacterium, assembly GCA_964414435.1. Lineage (GTDB taxonomy): Bacteria > Zixibacteria > MSB-5A5 > GN15 > FEB-12 > JAGNLV01. The sequence goes on from CAYPYM010000193.1 coordinate 3,332, forward strand.
GCGCTGGTGGCCGACGGTATCCATTCGCTCTCGGATCTCTTCAGCGATTTTGTCGTCATCCTCGGTCTTCGCTGGGGTCGCAAACACGAGGACGAGGACCATCCCTACGGCCACGGCAGGATCGAGACAATCTCATCGATGATTATCGGGATGTTGCTCATCGTGGTGGGTATCTGGATCGCCTACAACGCGATCCGGTCGATTTACCTGCACGATGTCTCGCGGCCGAGCCTGCTGGCCATCTGGGCGGCGCTCTTCAGCATTCTGGCCAAGGAGGGTCTGTTCTGGTGGACGATCAACATCGGCCGCCGCATCAACAGCATGGCCCTGATCGGAAACGCCTGGCATCACCGCACCGATGCCCTGAGTTCGATCGCGGTGCTCATCGGTGTCGGCGCCACCTATATCAACCCCAACTGGCACCTGGCCGATTCGATCGCGGCGCTCTTTGTCGTGTTCTTCGTCATGAAGGTCGGCGTGTCACTGACCTGGCAGGCGTTTCGCGAGCTTTCGGATACGGCGCCGGATCGGGAGGTGCTGATCGAGATCGCCCGCCGGGCCGAGCGGATCGATGGCGTGATTCAGGTGCACGATCTTCGGGCGCGCCATTCCGGTTCGCAGATTTTTGTTGAGATGCATATCGTGGTCGATCCGAATATCAGCGTGAGGGAAGGGCACAAGATCGCGGCGACGGTGAAGCACTACACGCTCAAAGAATTTGCCGATGTCACCCGGTGCATCATCCATGTCGATCCCGAGGTCAAGCAGGACCGCGGACCGGTAATCGAGGCGGAGTAAGTACTAGGGGATCTGTTCGCGGTCGACAAACCCACTCTCGCGAATCGTTGCCAGCACCTCTTTGGCTTCCCCCACTTCCAACCCCACGCCGAACCGGACCGGGGTCAGATCGTAGTCGAAGAGGATCAGGCCCTGCTCGCCCCGCCACCGCCACAGGCTGCGCCTGATTCTCCTGCTTCCGATACGGATTCCAGTCGTGTCGACCCGGAAGTGCTTCGCCTTGTTCAGCAGGTAGCGCCGCCGAAAGCCCAGCGCGAGCGGGCGCCGTGAAATTTGCAGAGTCGTTTCGGTGATCGTGACAACCTCGCGCCCGATCGCGAAGCGCGTGTATACCCACAGCACCGGTACCCCGGCAACCAGCCATCCGATCTGGACCAGTTCCGATGCGAGGCGGGGGGTGGGCAAGAACAGCGACGTCACCACGTAAGCCGCGCCGAGCACCCAGATAAGGAGGAGGGCAGTCAGGTGCAGGCGGGAGGCTTCACTGGGGGCGAGGGGAACGCTGATACGAAGGCGCGTGTGGCCTTTTTCGATAACGATGCGATTTGCCGGTTTGTCGCGGTCAGCCAACGGTCCACCTTCAAACTGAATTTTGGCGGAAGGGGTGGGAATCGAACCCACCGGGGACAGTACGACTGCCCCCCGCACGGCTTTGAAGGCCGGGACCGCCACCAGACAGCATCCGCTTCCGACGAGAGTATACAAGAAACCGCCGCGAGAGGCAACGATCGCCACAGGGAATTTTCAATTCGAGACGCATAGGCGGGTCCGCCGCCGAAAATGTAATTGACTATCCGGCCGGGCCGCCCCAACCTACCCTTGTGGCGGAACTGAAACTACATTCCCCCCTGCAGTACGTCAAAGGCGTCGGTCCGCGCAAGGCCGAGGTGCTCGCGTCGCACGGTCTCAAAACGGTCCACGACCTGCTGCTCTTTTTCCCGCGCCAGTATCTCGATCGGTCGAGCATCACCCGCATCAACGACGTCAAGGTCGACCAGTCGGTGACGATCGTCGGCGAGGTCAAGGCGCACGGCACACTCTACGGCAAGCGCCGCCGCTACGAAGTCATCCTGCAGGACGAGAGCGGCGCCATCGCCCTGCTCTTTTTCCAGGGGCTGCGCTACTGGGAGAAGGTCTTCAAGAAGGGGCAATGGTTCGCCGCCACCGGTACGGTCGGCTACTTCATGGGCTACCAGATGGTGCATCCCGATCTCGAGCGCCTTGAAGACGAAACCGACCAGATGATTCACGCCGGGCGGATCATTCCCGTCTATCCCCAGACCGCCGAACTGAACAAGATCGGGCTGAACAGCAAGGGGGTGCGACGTCTGACGACATTTATTGTCGAGAACCTCACCGAACAGATACCCGACCCACTGCCTCCCGGCGAGATCGACCAGCGCCACCTGCTTGATCTGCACACGGCGATTCTGAAGATCCACTACCCCGATAACCGTGACCAGGTAGAGCGCTGCCGCCGCCGGCTGGCCTTCGATGAACTGCTCGAGTTGCAGTATCTGGTCGTGCGCAGCCGTCAGGAGAAGATCGCCGCGGTCAAGCCGCACCGCTACGCCGAACCGGGGGAGAAGCTGACGCGCTTCCGACAGGAATTGCCGTTCGAGATGACATCGGGGCAAAAGAAGGTCGTACGCGAGATTTTCACCGACCTGCAGTCGGTACATCCGATGACCCGCCTTCTTCAGGGCGATGTCGGTTGCGGCAAGACGGTCGTGGCGGTGACCGCCGCGCTCTACGTCGCCGAAAACGGCATGCAAACCGCGCTGATGGCGCCGACCGAGATTCTCGCCGAACAGCATTTCCGCACCTGGCACAAACCGCTGGAGTCGGTCGGCGTGTCGTCGGGTCTGCTTACGGCCGGCATGACCAGGGCACAGAAGGAGAAAACGGCTGCCGCGTGCGCCGCGGGTGAGATCGATATCCTGTTCGGTACCCACGCCCTGATCTACGACTATGTCGTTTTCCCCCGGCTCGGTCTTGTCATCATCGACGAGCAGCATCGGTTCGGTGTGCGCCAGCGGAGCAAGCTCCACGCCAAGGGGGAGAATCCGGACCTTCTGGTCATGACCGCGACCCCGATCCC